>DATFDN010000147.1:0-3164 GCA_035252035.1 Acetobacteraceae bacterium
CGATAGCGCCGAGAGCAGCGAGAAGCGGATCAGCGTCTCCTGGTTGACCGAGGCATCGGTGCCGACGCAGAGCGCGGCGTCGCTCTCGCCGCGCCGGATCGCCTCGACGCCAAGCTGGATCGCGGTGGCACCAGAGGCGCAAGCCGTGGAGGTCGCGATCGGCGAGCCCTTGGTGCCGAACACCTCCGCCAGCGCCTCGGCCACCGAGCCGAACAGGAAGCGCGGATGCCAAGGCGTGAACGCGCCTGTGTCGGCGGCGCGCAGCAACGCCGCGTAGCCGGTGCCGCCGCCCGCCGCCTCCGCCAAGGCGCGTCTCTGGAGCCACTCAATCTCGACCGGAGCGAGGGCAAGGAACAGGGGGCCGGGGAAGTCACCCTTGGCGCCGATACCGGCCCCGGCGATCGCCTCTTCCGCCGCGCGGCGGGCCATCGCCTCGGCCAAGGCGACAGAGGAGTCGGCGGGGATGAAATCGACCGCTCCCGCGATGGTCGTGCGCAACCCCTCCAAGGGGAAGCGCGTGATGCGCCTGATGCCGGACCGACCTTGGGTCAAGCGGGTCCAGTTCTCCTCGATCCCTTCGCCAAGCGATGTCAGCGCACCGATCCCGGTGACGACCACCACCGGACGGCCGCTCTTGTCCAAATCTGCGCCCATGCGCGCTCCTTTCACCCCTCCCCAGCCCTCTGTCCCAAGGGAAGGAGAGGTCTACGCCGCCGTGACCAGGGCCATCGCCTCGCCGCGCCAGTGTCCCCAGCCGGTGACAATGGCTTGGCGCAGGGTCGCCTCCATGGGCATTTCGGCTGATTCGAGGGGCGGGAACAACGCGCCGCGCTGCACCGCGAGGGCCGCCAAGGCGATCGATGCGGGAAAAGCGGGTTCGACCGCGTGGCCCAGGGCCGTGGCGGCGGCGCGGACTGGCAGGCCCAGCTTGCCGAGGAAAGCGCGCTCTTCGGCCGTCGCCGTGCTGGCCCCCGACGCGCCCGAGATCACGGCCGCGTGCGGCCAGTCGATCAAGGGGCGCATGGCGTCCAACTGGCGCGCCGCATTGGCGCTGGCTTGCCCTGGCGCGCGCCGGCACCGATCGGCCCCGATCGCGGCGATCCCGGCCAAAGGCCGCGCCCCGCGCGCCTCGGCGTGCGCCCGGCTCTCGATCACCAGGAAGCAGCCGAGCGAGCCGAGCACGATCCCGCCGCCCCGGTCCTGGCGGCCCCAGACCGGCGCGTAGGGGCCGCCCAGCAAGGCGTGGCCTAACGCGTAGGTGAGCAGCATTTCCGGCCGCTCCGCGTTCTGCGACCCCCCCACCAGGAACAGCTCGCCCTGGCTGGCGGCGATCCGCGCGCAGGCGATCCGCACTGCGTCCGCCCCGGCCGCCTCCTCGCCCATGAAGGTGCGCGAGGAGCCGACCACGCCATGAACAATCGAGATGTTGCCCGCCAACAGATTGGAGAGCTGGGCAAGGAAGAGCGTTGGGCGCAGCCCACCCATGAGCTTCGTGTTCAGCTCCGCCAAGGGGTCGGCGGCGTCGGGAAGGGCCGTCAGCACGGCCTCGTCCACCGCCGGGTCGCGCTCACCCCCGCCCGCGCACACGATCATGTCGGTTTGCGCGAGCAGGGCGGCGTCGCCCTTAACGCCGGCCTGCTCCAGCGCGAGGCCGGCGGCGTAGACACCGATACGCTGCCACGGCTCCATTTGCCGTTGATCGCCGCGCTTGGGAATCTGCTTGTCGAAATCGAGCGCCGCGATCGGGTGGACCGGCCAGGGCGCGAACCGCTCGCTGTCCACGATGGGACGGAATCCGCCTCGTGCCGTCAGGGCGGCCCAATGCGCGTCCAGCCCTTCCCCGAGCGAGGAGACCAGGCCGATACCGGTCAGCACCGCATTCCGCTCACGCGCCACGCAGCCACTCCTCTGGCATGGCGACACGGCGGGCCGCCTCGATCATAGCCCCGCGCAGCCCTTCAGTTGGGAACGGGACGATGCGGTAGGTGATCTCGGCCTCGGCGACGGTACGCCCGTGCAGGTCGAGCCGTCCGCTCGCGATGGCGTACCCGGAGCCATCATGCACCAGATGCGCCTCGGCCGCGAGCGTATGGCCGGGGGCCACGAAGCCGCGCAGCTTCGCCTCCCTGACTTGGGCCAGGAACGCCATCCGGTCGAACCGGGCGCGAGCCAGGATCAACCAACCGCCGGTCTGCGCGATTGCTTCGATCATCAGGACACCGGGCATGATCGGATGGCCGGGAAAATGGCCCTCGAAGACCGGGCTTCGGTCCGGCACCAGGCATTCGGCGCGAATTCGGCCCGACTCCGGGTCCAGCGCCAGCACCCGGTCGAGCATCTGGAAATATTCGAGCCGCATTCCTTGGAATCAGGCGGCCTTCGCCGCGACCAGCGAGTCGATGTTCGCCGAGAGATCCTTCAGCACGAAGTAGCGGTCCGAGGATACTTTGCCGTCGTTGACCTCCTGGGTCCATTGCTCAAGCGGCATCTTGATCCCGAAGGCCTTGTCGATGGCGAAGGCCACATCGAGGAAGTCGAGGCTGTCGATGCCGAGATCGTTGATGGCATGGCTTTCCGGCGTGATCTTCTCACGCGGGATGTCACACGTCTCGGAGATGATGCCGGCGACTGTTTCGAACGTGGATGCCATCGCTGAGCCTCTGCTTCGGGCGGGGAGTAACACCACAGCCGCCCCCGCGCCGCAAGGGGCGGACGATGGCAAATGCTGGCGAGGCTAGCTCTTGGCGAGGGCATGATTGCAATATTGGAATGAATAGCCGGACAGTCTTCGCCGTTTCCGCGGAACCGAAGTCGCGACCGAGGGCTACATTACTCTGAAATCGTCAATTTACCGGAATAGCAGGCCAAGAAGTATTACGGTAAAGCCATTCATCCCGGATGTCACGGAGTGAACCCAGTTAGCACGATGATTGCTTACAGGTGTAGGCGGAGGAGCAAAGCGCGTTCCGCCTTCCCGTTTGCGGGAAGGTGGCGGAACACGCTGTCGCTATTCCGCCCTACTTCCTACTTTTAATTGGTCCGATTTACCAGTTACATCCAATGCGCCGGCTGCCACTGCCAGCCGGACGGGGTCTGCGCCCAGTAGCCCGGCATGTACAGCCCGCTATGGCCCTCGCGCGGGACATATTCGCCCGGCTGCCAGA
>DATFDN010000148.1:0-3515 GCA_035252035.1 Acetobacteraceae bacterium
GGGACATGAGCGCCGGGGGGCTGACGAGCAACCAGGCGACCCAGGTCACGGTGCCCGCGCGGGAGTGCGTCGACAGCGTCGAGGTGGCCCTGGAGAACGGCCGCAAGATGCGGGCCAGCGACCTGAACGCCTGCAACGAGACGCAGATCGTGGTCAGCGCGGACCGCATCTTCATCCCGCGGCAGGCGATCCCCGGCGCGCAGCAGCGCGGCACTCCCCACTGAGGCTTGGCGCGGGGGCGGCCCGGTTTGGCCCTTGGGCCTCACGTGTCCGGCCGACGGCCACGGGCAGCGGCGAGTCAACACCAGAAGGGCGGCGCCAATGATCAAGCTCGGCTACAAGCTGATGGCGGAGGAGCACGGCCCGGCTGATCTCGTGCGCAACATCCGGCGCGCCGAGCAGGCCGGGTTCGAGTTTGCGGCCATGTCTGACCACTTCTCTCCCTGGCTCGAGGAGCAGGGCCACGCGCCGTTCGCCTGGTCGGTCCTGGGCGCCCTGGCCAACGCGACCCGGCACATTGGCCTGATGACGGCGGTGACCTGTCCAATCATGCGCTACCACCCGGCGATTATCGCCCAAGCCGCCGCCACGATGGGATTGCTCAGCAATGACCGCTTCACCCTCGGACTCGGGGCCGGGGAGCGCCTGAACGAGCATGTCATTGGCCGGGGTTGGCCCGGCACGCAGGAGCGCCACGAGCGCCTGTCGGAAGCGATCGACATCATTCAGGGACTGCTCTCTGGGACTCTGACGGACTACCGGGGAGACCACTTCCACCTGGATCACGCGCGCCTGTTCGATAGGCCTGGCCGCAAGCCAGCCGTGGTGGTGGCCGCCGGCGGCCGCAAGGCGGCGCACCTGGCGGGCCGAAAGGGCGATGGCCTGGTCGCGACCGAGCCGCGGGTGGTCGAGGCATACCGCTCGGCCGGTGGCTCCGGGCCGCGGTACGCCGAGGTGGCGCTGTGCTACGCCGCGACCGAGGAGGAGGCCCAAAAAACAGCGCACCGCTACTTCCGCTGGTCGATCACCGGTTGGCCGGTGATGACGGAACTGCCGACCACGGACAGCTTCGCGGCCGCGACCCGGCACGTGTCGCCCGAGGCGGTGGCGCGGCTCGTCAGCTGCGGGCCGTCGCCAGAGCGGCACCTCGCAGCCATCGATCGCTCTGTCCAGGCCGGCTTTGACCACCTCGTCCTGATCCAGGTCGGGCCGGACCAGCATGGGTTCATCGATTTCTTCGAACGCGAGCTGGCCCCAGCCCTGCGTCAGCGTCGGACAGCCGCCGGCTAGCCCGCCCCCGTCACCAGACGCTCGCGCATAATCCGGCGGCGTTCCAAACTCTCCCGTGGCCACACTTTCTCAGGATCGTAGAATTCAGGGAACGCGGCCGCGTCTTGCGGCAACGTCACCCAAGGCAGTTTCGAAGACGTGAAGATGTGGACGTCCGGCGGACAGCGATGCGGCTCGCCCATCGTTCCAACGCGGACGAAGCGGACTGCCGGCCCGGCCTGCGGATAGTTGCTCCAAACGGCCACCTTGCAAGTGGGACAGCGCGCGATCCGCTGTCCCCTGCCACTGGCAGACGGCGTGCCGATCAGCTCGGGTTCGCCGCCGATGTGCCGGACCCGGTCGGCCTCGTACAGCGCGTTCAGCGCGTGCGCGGTCCCCGTCTCGCGCTGGCACCAAGTGCAGTGGCAGGCATGAACGATCAGGGGCGCGCCCGTTAAATGGTATCGGACACGCCTGCACGTGCATCCCCCCTCCATGTGACCTCGCAATTTGAACAACACACAAGGGGGGCTAAATCGATGCCGTCATGCCCGCACTGCAAGGGTGACACAGGTCAAGAATTTTGTGCCCCCTCTCCAGAGATGCCGGTAGCCGGTCTTTTGGGCTGTGTGGTGGGTTCGTGCTGCATGTCCTCCCACTCCCTGGTCATCTCGGAGTCCAAAGCGGACCATGCGCGAGAGATCGCCGCTAGGTTATCAGCGGTGGGTGAAATTGGGAGTTCATAGAGCAGTCGCCTTTGCAAACCTTTGAGACGGTCCACCTTTCGATAGTGCCAATTTGCCTTTTGCTGCAACCCAAGCTGGCGACTTGCCGTGACAAGCGCGGTCGAAATCGCTGCAAGTACCCCGACTTGCCACTTCTCGACCTTGTCCAACGGAACGAGCCCCAGCACTGCGGCGGCAATACCAGCGGCCGATGAGCCCCACGACATAGCTTGCACCCAGTAGTAGTTTGTTCGCGCACTCCGCAAGTAGCGCCTGCGCTCGGCCTCAAGCTGCGCGCGCAGCGCGTTCGAGCGTTCCATAAGGGCTTGCGGTTCGTCAGGCATTTACCTCTCCTGCCGATTTTGGGCGGTGAGAAGCCACATCATCGCGGGCGTGGCCGTTCACTCCGCACGGGCGGCGAGCAGTGCGTAAATCAAGCAGACCGTGTGAAAACTCGGACGCGCACGGATAGCTCGCAAGATAAAAGCTGTATCGGCGGCTATCTCGTAAGCTGGCACCATTGATGAGGGCCTTGGGGTTCGTATGCTGCTTATTGTCGTTACGGCCCGGAGTTTTCACACAGTCTGCAAGACTTCCGCAAACGCGGTGGCTTGCAGTGACGAGCTCGACCGACGCTCGTTCGCATCGACTTAGGCTCGCCTTTGGCCGGTGCTGGACAAATGGCTTCTGAGCCCCGCAACATTCCACGCCGCTGGCGACCTTGGCAAAAGGGTCCACGAAAGCAAACGAGGGAGAGGCGCGATGAAAAAGTTGATCTTCGTCAACACCGCGATTGCGCTGATTGCAGCATCGGCGGCGCACTCACAACCAGCGACCAACAGGGACCAGATCCTTGGCACCTGGCAAGCCGAAACGCTCATGGTCACGAGCGGCGGCGAGGCCACTCACCCGCTAGGCCAGCATCCAGGCGGGTTCGTGACGATCACGCCCGAGCGGATGTGGCTTATCTACGTGGACTCCGCGCGCAAGAAACCTACCTCGCCAACGCTGACCGACGCGGAAGCAGTGGCGATGTTTAAATCGCAGGTGGCTTGGACGGGCAAATACACGGTTGGAGGCCAGACGCCGGACGGCATCAAGATCACGGCGCACGTGGATGCGGCGTCCAGCCGAGCACTCGTCGGCGACGACCGCGTCTACTTCGTGCGCGTGGACGGGAACACGATCACATTCAAGTCGCCGGGAGTGATCGTTCCGATGACGGGGAAACAGAGCGTTGTCGAGTTCGAGATGACGAGATCCCACTAGGCCACTCAACTGGAGACGTCCGGCGTTGGCGGGGACTCAGCTCCGCCCGAGCGCTCCATGTGCGCTGTTCTGCCAATTATTGATCCGGCTTGGGTGATCTTGGATCAGGCGGCATAGCGGAACTGCTGGTGCTGGAAGATGGCGCGGAGCCGCTTTGGCAGTCTCGCGAGCCTGCGCATGTGGCTGATGGTGGCGCGTTTGAGGTGCTGTTTGCTGCGCGCCGGTGTCTTGCGGGTGACGGCCTGCTTCAGG
>DATFDN010000149.1:0-12219 GCA_035252035.1 Acetobacteraceae bacterium
TCGGCGATGCTCTCCTGCGCCAGATAGGCATTCACGGTGGTCGCGCCGACTCCGATCAGCACCGCGAAGTAATGCACGTCCATGCACTCGGCGCAGCGCACGTTCAGGCTGGTGAAGGTGCGCAGGCTCTGGCGCACCAGATGGGTATGCACGCCAGCGGTGGCGAGGATCATCGGGATCGGCGCCCGCTCCGGCCCTTGCCCCTCGTCGGACAGGATCACATGCGTGCAGCCCGCGCGCACGCCTTCCTCCGCCTCCCGGCGAATGCGCTCCAGCGCGGCGCGCAACCCGGCCTCGCCGTCCGCCACCGGGAAGGTGCAATCCACCGCGCAGGCCGAGGCGCCCATGAAGTCGCGCATCGCCTCGAACTCGGCGGTGGACAGGACCGGGCTCTCAAGCTGGAGCAGGTCGCATTGCGACTGGTCCTCGTCCAGCACGTTGCCCAGGTTGCCGAGCCGCGTCTTCAGCGTCATCACCCGCGTCTCGCGCAGGCTGTCGATCGGTGGGTTCGTCACCTGGCTGAAAGTCTGGCGGAAATAATGATGCAGGCCGCGATAGCGGTCCGACAGCACGGCGATGGGCGTGTCGTCGCCCATGCTGCCGACCGCCTCCTGCGCGTCCTCCACCATCGGATGCAGGATCGTCTCCAGCTCCTCCAGCGTGAAGCCGACCGCGAGCTGGCGACGGCGCAGTTCCTCACCCTCGAAGCGCACCGGCTCGCCGGCATCGGTCTTGACGATGTGATCGAGCTGGATGATCCGCTTCGCCCACTCGCCAAAGGGCTGGCGCGCGGCCAGCATGTCCTTCATCGCGTCATCGCGGTAGAAGCGCGCTTCCTCCAGATCGACGCCGATGATCTGGCCGGGACCAACCCGCCCCTTCTCGACGACGCGATCTGGCTCCAGCTTCACCATGCCGGTTTCAGAACCCACGATCAGCAACGCGTCGGAGGTGATCGTGTAGCGCAGCGGGCGCAGCCCGTTGCGATCGAGTCCGGCGATCACCCACCGCCCGTCGGTGGCGGCGATCGCCGCCGGCCCGTCCCACGGCTCCATCACCGCGTTGCAATAAAGGAACATGTCCTTGTGGGCCTGCGGCATGGTGGCGTCCTGGCCGATCGAGGCCGGGATCATCAGAGCCTTGGCCATCGGCGCGTCGCGCCCGGCGCGCACCAGCAGCTCAAAGACATTGTCCAGCGTGGCGGTGTCGGAGCCACCCGCCTGCACCACCGGCTTGATGTCCTCAAGGTACGGCCCCAGCTCGTCGGCGGCGAGCCGCGTCTCGTGGCTCTTCATCCAGTTGATGTTTCCGGTGACGGTGTTGATTTCGCCATTGTGCGCGACCGTGCGGAACGGCTGCGCCAGCCGCCATGTCGGGAATGTGTTGGTCGAGTAGCGCTGGTGGTAGATCGCGAAGCGCGAGATGAAGCGCGCATCGAGCAGGTCGGGATAGAACTCGGTCAGGTGCTCGGCGAGGAACATTCCCTTATAGATGATGGTGCGCGAAGAGAGCGAGCAGAAGTACAGCTCGGGGATTTGCGCCGCGATTGCCTGCTTCTCGATCCGGCGGCGGATCACGTACAAGTCGCGCTCGAACTCCGCCTGGCTGGTGCCGTTCGGGTTCCAGAGCATGATCTGCTCGATCTCGGGGCGCGTCGCGTTGGCCTTCTCGCCGATGCAGCGGACATTGATCGGCACCTGGCGCCAGCCATAGATCAGGTAGCCGAAATTCAGGATCTCGGTCTCGACGATCTGCCGGCACCGCTCCTGCGCGCCGAGATCGGTCTTGGGCAGGAACACCTGCCCGACCGCGATCGGCCCCGGCATCAACTTGGCGCCGCCGCGCTGCACCGCGTCGGCGAAGAAATCCTGCGGAATCTCCAGGTGGATGCCCGCGCCGTCGCCGGTCATCCCATCCGCGTCCACCGCGCCGCGATGCCAGACCGCCTTCAGCGCGTCGATCCCCGCCTGCACCACCTCCCGCCGCGCCACACCATCCAGCGCGGCGACGAAGCCAACACCACAGGAATCGTGCTCCTGCGCGGGATCGTAGGTGTGCGCGAGCGCCGCGCGATTGGCGTCCCAGGAAGCGAGGAACTGGGCGGCGGATTCGCTCGATGTATCCATAATCACTCTCCCTCACCCGCTTCGCTGCGCTCAGCGACCTCTCCCGCAGGCGGGAGAGGTGGACCTTCGAACCGCTCCCTCACCTCTCCCTCTCGCGGGAGAGGTCGCCGCGCGCTTGCGCGGCGGGTGAGGGCGCGTCGGCACAAAATCACTCAGCCGCCACCGGCAGCGCCGCCCGCTGCTCAAGGTATTTGTGCATCTGCTCCGCCGCGTCCCGTCCGTCGCGAATCGCCCAGACCACCAGGCTCGCCCCGCGCACAATGTCGCCGGCGGCGAACACGCCCGGCAGGCTGGTCATGAAGGTGCGGTGGCTGATCTTCAGCGTGCCCCAGCGCGTGACCTCCAGCGCCGGCTCGCCGAACATCTCTGGCAAATCCTCGGGATCGAAGCCGAGCGCCTTGACAACGAGATCGGCCTTCAGCGTGAAGTGGCTGCCCTCGATCGGCTCCACTGACTGGCGCCCCGTCGCGTCCGGCAGGCCGAGATGCATCCGCACGGCGCGCACCCCGCTCACCGCGTCGTTGCCCAGGAACGCCTCCGGCGCCGAGAGCCACACGAACTCGACCCCCTCCTCCTCGGCGTTTCTCACCTCGCGCATCGAGCCCGGCATGTTGGCGCGGTCGCGGCGGTAGAGGCATTTCACGCTGTTCGCGCCCTGGCGGACGGCGGTGCGCACGCAATCCATGGCCGTGTCGCCGCCACCGATCACCACAACGTCCTTGCCGCGCGCGTTGAGCAACCCGGAGGTGAATTCAGGCACGTCATCGCCCAAATTCTCCCGGTTCGACGCGATCAGATAGTCCAGCGCCGGCACGATCCCCGGCAAACCCACACCAGGGCCGCCCAGTTCGCGCGCCTTGTAGACGCCAGTCGCGATCAGCACCGCATCATGGCGGGCGCGCAGCTCGCCCAGGGTCACGCCCTGTCCCACCGCGCAGTCGAGCTGGAACCGGATGCCCCCCTCCTCCAGCAGCGCGCGGCGGCGCAGCACCACCGGCTTCTCCAGCTTGAAGTTCGGGATGCCGTAGATCATCAGCCCGCCGACCCGGTCGTACCGGTCATAGACCGTGACCTGATAGCCGCGCCGGCGCATCTGCTCGGCCGACGCCAGTCCGGCGGGACCGGCGCCGATCACGCCGATGGAGCGGTCCAGCTCCCGACGGGGCCGGACCGGCCGGACCCAGCCGCGCTCGAAGGCGGTGTCGGTAATGTAGCGTTCGACAGCGCCAATGGTGACGCTCTCAAACCCCTTCTCGATGACGCAATTGCCCTCGCACAGCCGGTCCTGCGGACAGATGCGGCCGCAAATCTCGGGGAAATTGTTGGTCGCCGAGGAGACCTCGTACGCCTCCTCCAGCCGGCCCTCGGCGGTGAGCTTGAGCCAGTCCGGGATGTGGTTGTGCAGGGGGCAATGCACCGCGCAGAACGGCACGCCGCATTGGCTGCACCGGCTGGACTGGCTCGCCGCCTCGGCATCCGCGAAATCGCGGTAGATCTCGCCGAAATCGGCCCGACGCTCAGAGACTGCGCGCTTGGCAGGCATCCGTTGCGGCAAGTTCACGAACCGCAGCATCCGCTCGGCCATCCCGCGCTCCTTTCCATTCTCGATGCACAACCTAGAGCACCCAGCCCGGCTTGGCTAGAAAACTAGGGAACCTATGTTGCCGCAATTGCCCTAAAATTCCTGTTATGAGAGCTAGACGGCGTCGCTGATCGGGTAAGATAGGTCCGATTTGTCGCCTTTTGCCGTCCGTTCGCGGATCACGCCCCGTCCACCGCCGGGGCGGAATCGGCGCAGATAGCCGGGAACCACCATCTCCACCGGCGTCGGCGGCACTCCTAGCTCCACCAGTCCAGGCGCCCCAGGCGTGACCACATTGTCGCGCGACAACATGCGAAGCTGATCGCGCGTCAGAGGCTGGCCGGGCAGCCACTCCATCACGCTCGCCATCAGCCGCGCCAGCACATGCGGAACCGGCAGCATCAGCCGTCTCCGCCCGGTCTGCTCCAGCACGAAGCGCAGCACCTCGCGGAACGACATCACCCGCGGCCCGCCCAGCTCGTAGACGCCGCCCGCCGCCTCGGCATGGGCCAGCGCGGCGATGATCGCGTCGGCCACGTCGCCGACATAGACCGGCTGGAAGCGCGTCGCTCCGGAGAACACCGGCATGACCGGCGAGAACATCGCCATGCTGGCGAAACGGTTGAAGAACTGGTCCTCCGGGCCGAACACGACGGAGGGGCGCAGGATGGTGGCGGCGGGGAAGTGCTGGCGCACCGCCTGCTCTCCGGCCGCCTTGGACGTGCCGTAGCGGCCGGGGCTCGCCGGATCGGCGCCGATCGCCGAGACATGCGCCAGCCGGAACACCCCGGCAGCGGCGGCCAGCCGGGCCACCCGGCCCGCGCCCTCGGCATGGATGGATTGGAAGTCCCTGCCCCGGCGCTCGGCCAGGATGCCCACCAGGTTCACCACAAGGTCGGCGCCCTCGACCGCCCGCGCCACCGTGGCCTCGTTCGTCACCGAGGCATAGAGGGGCACGATCTGCCCGACCACCCCCATCACCTTGAGGAAAGTGGCGCCCGCCGGATTGCGCACCGCGACCCGCACCACGTATCCCTTGTGGGCAAGCCGCTGCACCACGTAGCGGCCGATGAACCCCGACCCGCCGAAAACCGTCGCCACGCTGCGCGTCGTTGCCATGCAAGCCTCCTTCTCAGAGCCTGATTAGGGGCGTTTCGCCCAGAGTGAAACCCGCGCGCCCCCTCGTCCCAGCCTCCTCCCCTTGCGGGAGGAACTAGGGAAGGGGTGAAGCGGCACTCTGCTCCGTGCGAAAGCCCCGGAATTCGTGCGGAATGCGCTGCACTGCCTCGATCACCCGCCGGCGCGTCGCCGGGGGATCGCTGGGCAAGAATTCGAGCGCGACCGTATCCGTCAGCCCCCCGAAGCGCCGCTCGATCGCCTCCGTGATGCCCTCATAGGGCGCGCGCGCCGTGAACAAGTCGAGCACCTCGTCCGAAACCTCCGCCGCCATCTCGCCCCAGCGCCCCTCGCGCGACATCTGGTTGAGCCGCGCGCCGAGATCGGACAGGCCGTGCAGGTCGAACACGCCGCGATAGGCCGGGGTCGAGCCGTAGAAGGCGATCCGGTACCGGATTTTCTCAGCGGCTTGGCGCACCGACGCCTCGTCCGGCCCGGTGGCGACGAAGCCGCCGCCGGTGATCTCGAAGCTCTCGCGCGATTTGCCCCGCGCGGTCAGCTCCGCCTCGACCAGCGGCAGGACCACTTGTTCCAAATAGGCGCGGGTGGCGAAACCGTGCAGCCGGACGCTGTCAGCGAGGCGCGCCGCGGTGCGCGTCATGAGCGGCCCCACCGCCGCGAGCGCGACAGGCGGCAAGGGCAGTCCCGCCTTGGGCGGGGTGAATTCCGGCGTCATCAGGGTGAAGCTGTAATGCTTCCCCCGATAGTCGAGCTTCTCCCCGAATTCCCAGCAGCGGAAGATCGCCCGCAGGGCCTCGATATATTCGCCCATGCGCGCCGCGGGCGCGACCCAGGGCACGCTGAACCGCCGTTCATTGTGCGCGCGCACCTGGCTGCCAAGCCCGATCACGAACCGCCCGCCCGAATGCCGGTGCAAGTCCCAGGTCTGGTTGGCGACGATCATCGGGCTGCGCGGGAAGGCGATGGCAACCGAGGTCGCGAGCTGCACCCGCTCGGTCGCCAGCGCCGCGAAAGCGAGCGGCGCGAACGGGTCGTGGCGCAGCTCGTTGCTGGCGATCACGTCCACGCCGTCGGCCTCCGCTTGGCGCGCGGCGGCCCCGCACGCGCGCCAATCCTCACTCGGCAGCCCCATGGAGATGCGCATGGCGCCCTCAGCCCTTGGCGAACCGGCCGCGGCCGAACACCCGATCGAGGGTTTCGGGCGCGGCCTTGTCGAACGGCGTGGTCCTGGCGCGCACATCGTCCACCGCCGCCAAGGCCCGCCCGACCGCGGGGCGCGCGGCGATCGTGTCGATCCAGGCGAACAGGCGCGGGTAGTCGGCCGCGGTCCCGCCCAACAGCGCGCCGATATTGCGCGCCCAGGGAAAGGTCGCGATATCGGCAATGGTGTACTCGGCGCCGCCTAGGTAGGGCACCTTCCCGAGCCGTCCCTCCAGCACCTCGCAGAGCGTGCGGGCCTGGGTGCGGTATCGGCTCAGCGCATACTCGTTGCCCGGCGGGGCGAAGCGCATGAAATGGACATATTGGCCGAACATCGGCCCGACGCCGGTCATCTGGACCATCATCCACTGGATGGCATCGTATTTCGCCGCCCGCTCAGATGGCAGCAAGCGGCCGGTCTTCTCGGCCAGGTAGAGCAGGATCGCCCCGGATTCGAACATTGTGTACGGCCGCCCGCCCGGCCCCTCGGCATCGACGATCACCGGCACCTTCGCGCTCGGGTTCAGGGCCAGGAATTCGGGCTTGAACTGCTCGCCGGCGAACACGTCCACCGGATGGACGCGGTAGGCCAATCCAAGCTCCTCGAGCGCGATGTAGATCTTCACCACGTTCGGGCTGCCCATGGCGTAGAAGTCGATCATGCCAACGCCTCCCCTGCCAGCGTCGAATGGAGGCAAGTGTCACGGCTGCGCAACCCTGGCGCAAGCCCCGGACTCGGCGCAGCGAGTGTGCCACCTACCTCCCCCAGCCATCTGGAACTGATATGCTGGGCGCGCGTGGGGGGATGGAGGGCGAACGGATGCGGTTGTCGGCAACCCTGAAGGTCTTGCTGGCCTGCCTGATCGCCGTGGCTCCAGCAGCGCGCGCCCAGGAGATGCAGTATGACCGCTCGGCCCTGATACAGAGCCTGCTGCCCGCGGTGGTCAACATCACCGCCCTCGTCGTGGCCGCCGCCCCCGCGCCCTCGATGGCCGGCGCGATGGCCGATCCGGGCCTGTCGTCGTCGGAGCAGAAGCGCCAGCTCGGGTCGGGGTTCGTCATCGACCCGAAAGGCGAGATCATCACCAACTATCACGTCATCGACGGCGCCTACGAGATCATCGCCACCTTCTCCGATGGTATGCAGCTTGAAGCGAAAGTCGCCGCCGCGGACCGCCTGGCCGACATCGCGCTGCTGAACGTCGAGCCGCCCGCTCCGTTGCAGGCGGCGCAATGGGGCGATAGCGGCGCGGTGCGGGTCGGCGACCCGGTGCTGGCGGTCGGCAACCCTCTCGGCGTGGGCCTATCGGTCACGGGCGGGATCGTCAGCGCGCTCAACCGCAACATCATGGAAACGCCGTACGACGACTACATCCAGACCGACGCGCCCATCAATCACGGCAATTCCGGCGGGCCATTGTTCGATATGCGCGGGCATGTCGTCGGCATCAACACCGCCATCATCTCGCCGACCGCGGGATCGGCCGGCCTCGGCTTCGCCATCCCAGCGGGGGACGCGCGCTTCGTGATCGGCCAACTAAGGCGCTTCGGCTGGCTGCACCCCGGCTGGCTGGGAATCAAGGTCCAGCAGGTCACTCCCGAAATGGCCGAGGCGCTCGGGATGACGGAGCCGCGCGGCTCAATCGTCGCCCACGTCAGCAAGTCTGGCGGCGCGGCGGCCGCCGGAATCCAGGTTGGCGACATCGTGCTGGCCTACAATGGGACGACGCCGAGCGACGAGCGCGCCCTGCTGCGCGACATCGCCCAGACCGCGCCGGGCACCCGCGTCGGCCTCACCATCCAGCGCCAGGGCGGGACGAGGGAAGTGGCGGCGACGGTGGGCGAGTGGCCGCGCCAGAACTGGGAACGGTTCGACGCGCCGATCGCGCCAGTGAAGGCCACGCAAGTGATCCAGCCCGATCTCGGACTGACCGTGGCGCCGCTGCTGAACGCACAACGCATCAGGCTCAGCCTCGGCCCCGAGGTGCCCGGCATCCTCATCACCGCTGTCGCTCCCGGCACGGATGCGGCTTGGCGCGGCGTCGTCGCGGGCGACGCGATCCTGCGCGTGCAGGACCGCGTCATGCGCTCGCCGGCCGACTACATCCCCGCGCTCGACGCGGCGCGCGCGGAGCACCGGCAATTCGTGCTGCTGCTGATGCAGCCGCTCAAGCAGACTCGGCCTGGACCGGAATGGCGTGCCCTCCAGATTGCGCCCTGAGCCGGGAAGCCAGATCCGCGCCGCGCTGCGTCACCGGCGATCTCCGTGCGCCAGCTCACGGCCCTGCCCTCCTCGCGGCGTTGCGGAAGCCGCTGGGTGCCCCAACAGCCCGCAGTCCGTAGGCCATGTGGACGGCTAGGCTCATTCCAAATATCGCTCCATCTGCCCTCCGAACAGCACCGGCCCAGTCGGCAGCCCCGAGGGCGAACCGCCTTTGGGCTCTAAACTCACCAACACCCGCGTGCCCGGCGCAAGCCGCACGTCGAGGCGGCGGCCGGTGGGGGGCAGCACACCGAGCGAGTGCGGGTGCAGGGCGCCGGCGGGCAGAGCCCATAATTCATAGTCCCGCCCCTCCGGCGGCGGCGCAAGCGGTGTCGCGGGCTGGATGGTCAGCGTCCCGCCGGGGCTGGTGAGGGCCAGCAATGCCGGCGCGGCACCGGTGGTCTGGGTCAGCACGGCCGCGACAGGCGGGGGTGGGGCACGCAGGACGATGAATGCGGCAAGACAAGCGGCGATTGCGAGCGCCCCAGCGGTGGTCATTTTCCAAAATCGCGTGCTCTTCCAAAATGCTGGCGCTGGCGGGGGAGGCGCCTCGTCCAGGGCCGGCTCGGGAGCGGGCGGCTGATCCAGGGTCGCCGTGATGCGGTCCCAAAGCTCGGACGGCGGTGGCACCGGGTCAGCCAGCCGCGCCAACGGCGCCAAGCGGTTCTCCCAAGCCTCAACCGCGCTCCGGAAACCGGGATCGAAGGTGATCCGGTTGCGTCCGATCGCCTGCTCCGGGCCGGTCAGCACGCCGAGCACGTACTCCGCTGCGCGCAGGTCGGGATCATCTGGACCATCAGGATTGTCGCTCATGCGTCCAAGCACCCGCGCAGCGCCCGCAGGCCACGCCGCATCCAGGATTTCACCGTGCCCAAGGGCAGCCGCAGCCGCGCCGCCAGTTCCCCATGGGACAGCCCATCGACATAGGCGAGCAGGATAATGCGCCGTCGCTCAAGGTCGAGTTCATTCAAACAGCGCCGCAGTGCCGCACCCTCCGCGCTGCGCAGCAGCGCGGCAAGGGCGTCCGGTGTCTCGTCCGCCTCCTCGGCCGGCTCGTAGCCCCCGACTTCACGGGCGCGGTTGCGAACGATGTCGAGCGCGCGATAGCGCACCAGGCTCGTCAGCCAGGCTTCCGGACTGCCGCGCGCCGGATCGAAGCGCGCGGCGCGCTGCCAGACCTGCACGAAGGCGTCATGGGTGGCATCAGCGGCGAGCGAGGGCTGGTGGGTGATGCGCAGCGCGATCCCATGCAGCCGCGCGCCCCACATCTCATAGAGCCGGCGGAATGCCGCGCGGTCGCCGCCGCCGCAGGCGCGCAGCAGCGTGGCGGTCTCGCGCGGATCATGCGGGGCGGTGGCGTCGTCCAGGGTGAACTCCGTCCAGTTGGGCCTCACTCACTGGAATACGGATCAGAGGCCAAACGGATGCCAGGTTCACACGGCCTCAGCGCGATCCGCTGGCAGAGGTCTTGGGCCGTGGCTCCAGGTCGCGCGCGACCTCGGGCGAGTGCAACAGGCGCTCGATCGCCATGCCTTGCGCCAGGGCACGGTCGGGCTGGAACGACAGGTCGGGCACGGCCCGCAGCCGCACGGCGTGCGCGAGCTGGGTGCGGAGGAAAGGCGTCGCCCGCTTTAGGGCGGGCAGCAGCGCATCCACGTCCGACCGGCCGAGCCGGGCGACGAAGGCGGTGGCGTGCTTGAGATCGGCGCTGACCCGCACCTCGGTGACAGTGATCTCCGCCGCCGCCAAGTCCGGGTCGCGGAGCGGATGGCGAGCGAAGAGGCCGGCGAGCACGTGGCGGATCTCCTCCGCCACGCGCAACTGACGCTGGGTTGGGCCGGATGCCGCCCGTGTCACGCTGGGACCATCTCCGTCTCGTAGCACTCGATCACATCGCCTTCCTGCAAGTCGTGGAAGTTGGCGAAGCTCAACCCGCACTCGTAGCCGCGCGCGACCTCGCGCACGTCGTCCTTGAAGCGCTTGAGCTGGCTCAGTTCGCCGGTGTGGATCACTACGTTGTCGCGCAGCACGCGCACGCCGGCGCCGCGTCTAACCAGGCCATCCGTGACCATGCAGCCAGCGACCTTGCCGGTCTTGGTGATGGTGAACACCTTGCGGACCTCGGCATAGCCGAGGAACTTCTCGCGTGCCTTGGGAGCGGTCTTGCCGCGCACCAGCTCGGCGATGTCGTCCGCCACATCGTAGATGATCGAGTAGTAGCGGATGTCCACGCCGTCGCGCTGCGCGAGATCGCGGGCCTGCGATGTCGCGCGCACGTTGAATGCCACCACAACCGCATTCGAGGCCTTGGCGAGCTGGATGTCGCTCTCCGTGATCTGACCGACGGCAGCGTGCAGCACGCGCACCTTCACCTCGTCGGTGCCCTGCTTCAACACGGTGGCCTGGATCGCCTCCGCGCTGCCCTGCACGTCCGCCTTGACGACAACGGCGACCTCCTTCTGCTCGCCCGCCTGGATGCGGGCCAGCATCTGATCGAGCGTGCCGCGCGCGGCGACGTGACCGGCCGCCGCCTTCTCACGCAGCTTGCGGGCGCGGAACTCGGTGATCTCGCGCGCGCGGCTGTCGTTCTCGACGACCACGAAGGGCTCGCCCGCAACAGGCACGCCCGATAGGCCCAGGATCTCCACGGGCGTGGACGGACCGGCATCTTTCAGCGTGCGTCCCTTGTCGTCGAGCATGGCGCGCACCCGGCCCCATTCGGCGCCGGCCACGACGATCTGGCCCTGCTCCAGCGTGCCGCGCTGCACCAGCACGGTCGCGACCGGGCCACGCCCGCGATCAAGGCGGCTCTCGATCACCGTGCCCTCGGCGCTGCGGTCCGGATTGGAGCGCAGGTCGAGGATTTCGGCTTGCAGCGAGATCGCCTCAAGCAGCGTGTCGAGGCCGGTTTTCTTGAGCGCGGACACCTCGACATCCTGCGTCTCGCCGCCCAGCTCCTCGACCACGATCTCGTAGCTGAGCAGCTCGTTGCGCACGCGGTCGGGATTGGCGTCCGGCTTGTCCATCTTGTTGATGGCCACGATGATCGGGGCGCCAGCCGCCTTGGCATGGCGGATCGCCTCGACGGTCTGGGGCATGACGCCGTCATCGGCGGCCACCACCAGCACAACGATGTCCGTCACGCTCGCGCCGCGAGCGCGCATGGCGGTGAACGCCTCATGGCCCGGCGTATCGATGAAAGTGACGCGCTGGCCGTTCAGCTCGACCTGGTAGGCGCCGATATGCTGGGTGATGCCGCCCGCCTCCCCGGCGGCGACATCGGCCGAGCGCAGCGCGTCCAGCAGCGAAGTCTTGCCGTGATCGACATGGCCCATGACGGTGACGACCGGCGGGCGGGGCCGCAGCTCCGCATCGGCATCGGCCGCGCCCTCCAGGCCCAGCTCCACGTCGCTTTCCGAGACGCGGCGGGCGCGATGGCCGAACTCCTGCACGACCAGCTCGGCGGTGTCGGCATCCAAGGTCTGCGTGATCGTTGCCATCACGCCGAGCTTCATCAGCGCCTTGATCACCTCGGGAGCACGGGCGGCCATGCGATTGGCGAGTTCCTGCACCGTGATCTGCTCGGGCAGCACGACATCGCGCACCACGCGCATCTGATCGGAGCGGAGCATCTCCAGCTCGGCCTGGCGCCGCTCGCGCTCGCGCTGGCGGCGGACCGAGGCCAGGCTACGCACCCGTTCGTCCTCGCCCTCGATCGCCGCCTGAACGTCGATGCGGCCGGGCCGGCGGTGGTCGGGCGCCTTCTTCGGCGCCGCCACCTGGGGCTTGCGCGCAGCCGGAGAGGGACCAACCCGGCGCGCTGTCGTGCGCGCCTCCTCGTCCTCCTCGGCGCGAGTCTTCAAGCGCAGCGTCTCGGTGGCGGCGCTGGGCGTCGCGGCCGGAGTGGTGCC
>DATFDN010000150.1:0-20262 GCA_035252035.1 Acetobacteraceae bacterium
ACTGATCCCTTCCTCTCCTCCCCCTCCCCTTGCGGGAGGGGGCCAGGGGGAGGGGTCAGGCGCCCGCCCCTCAGTTCCGCGACTTGTCGACCAGAGCGTTCTTGGCGATCCAGGGCATCATCCCCCGCAGCTTCTCGCCGATCTGCTCGATCGGGTGCTCGCTCATGCGCCGGCGCATCGCCTTGAAGCTGGATTGGTTGACCCGGTTCTCCAGCATCCACTCGCGCGCGAAGCGCCCCGACTGGATATCGGCTAGCACCCGGCGCATCTCCCGCTTGGTTTCATCGTTGATGATGCGCGGGCCAGAGACGTACTCGCCGTACTCGGCGGTGTTGCTGATCGAGTAGTTCATGTTGGCGATGCCGCCCTCGTAGATCAGATCCACGATCAGCTTGACCTCGTGCAGGCACTCGAAATAGGCCATCTCCGGCGCGTACCCGGCCTCCACCAGCGTCTCGTAGCCGCCCTTGATGAGCTCGACCAAGCCGCCGCACAGTACCACTTGCTCGCCGAACAGGTCGGTCTCGCACTCCTCCTTGAAGGTGGTCTCGATGATCCCCGCGCGCCCGCCGCCGATCGCGGACGCGTAGGAGAGCGCGATCTCCAGCGCGTTGCCCGACGGGTTCTGCGACACCGCCACCAGGCAGGGCACGCCGCCGCCGCGCTGGTATTCGCTGCGCACCGTGTGGCCCGGACCCTTGGGCGCGATCATGAACACGTCGATGTCGGAACGCGGATCGAGCAGGTTGAAATGCACGTTCAGCCCATGCGCGAAAGCCAGCGCCGCGCCGGGCTTCATGTTCGGCCCCAGCTTCTCGCGATACAGATCCCCCTGCCCTTCATCGGGCGTGAGCACCATCACCACGTCGGCCCACTTGGCGCACTCGGCTGGGTCCATGACCTTGAGCCCCGCCGCTTCGGCCTTGCCAACGCCGGCCGAGCCGGGCCGCAGGCCCACGGCCAGCTCGGCCACGCCGCTGTCCTTGAGGTTGTTGGCGTGGGCGTGGCCCTGGCTGCCATAGCCGATGATCGCGACCCGCTTGCCCTTGATGAGGTTCACATCGGCATCGCGATCGTAATAGACGCGCATGGTATCTTCCCTTCTCCGTGATCACGCCATGAGGGCCGCACCTTATAGGGATAGCGGTGGGACGGAAAAGCGCGGTGGCTCAGTCCGCTTTCTCCCCCTCCCCTCGCGGGAGGGGGCCGGGGGGAGGGGCCGCACGCACAATCGCCAGAACCGCCGCGCCATACCGCGCGAGCTTCGAGGCGCCCACGCCCTTGATCCCGCCGAGCGCCTCCGTGCCCTCCGGACGTGACGCGGCGATGCCGCGCAGCACGCTATCGTGGAAGATCACGTAGGGCGGCACCGACTGCGTCTTCGCCTCCCGCGCGCGCCAGGCCCGCAGGGCCTCGAACAGCGCCTGCTGGTCCGGCGTGACCGGAGCCTCTGGCGCGGGTGCCGGCGCAGCAGCGGCGGGGCGGCGAGGGAGCGAGGCATCGGCCCGAACGCGGAATTCCACCTCTCCGCGCAGCAGCGGGCGGGCCTTGTCGGGCACCAGGAACAGCCCGCCATGCCCCTCCGTGTCGATGTCCAGCGCGCCGAGCCCGATCAATTGGCGCAGCACGCCGCGCCAGAACGCGGCCGGGTGGTCGGCACCGAGACCGAACACGCCGAGCTTGTCGTGGCGATGCCGTAGAACCGCGTCGGTGCGCTCACCACGCAGCACCGCGATGACATGCACGGCGCCGAATCGCTGGCCGGTGCGATGCGCCGCCGAGAGCGCCTTCTGCGCCTCCACGATCGCGGGCAGCGTGCGGGGCGGCGCGTCGCAGGTGTCGCAATGCCCGCACCGCGCCTCCAGCGCCTCGTTGAAGCAGCCGAGCAGGGTTCGCGTGCGGCATTCAACCGTCTCCGAGAACGCCACCATCTCGTCGAGCTTGGCGCGCATGACGCGCCTTTGCGCTTCAGGGAGGGCGGACTGGTTCAGCCGGTGGCGGGCCAGCGCGATCTCTTGCCCGCCATACAGAAGCAGCGTCTCGGCCGGCTCGCCATCGCGGCCGGCGCGGCCGATCTGCTGGTAGAACGCTTCCGGGCTGTCCGGCATGTCCAGATGCGCGACAAAGCGCACGTCAGGGCGGTCGATACCCATGCCGAAGGCGATGGTGGCGACGATGACGACCGGCTCGCCAGAGCGGAACCGGGCCAGCGCCGCGCGCTTCCGCTCCGGCTCCAGCCCGGCATGGAAGGCGATGGCGGGTACCCCCTTGGCGGCGAGTCCCGCGGCGACCCGCTCGGTCTTGGCGCGGGTGCCGCAATAGACGATGCCGCATTCGCCCTTGTGGCGCGTGATGAAGGCTTGAAGCTGCGCCGTCTCGCCGGCCTTGGGCTCGGCCGATATGTGCAGGTTGGCGCGATGGAAGCTGGCGACGAAGGTTGCCGCGCCCTCCATGCGCAGGCCCGCCAGTATGTCGGGACGGGTGCGGCGGTCGGCCGTCGCGGTGAGCGCGATGCGGGGGATGCCGGGAAACCGGTCGGCAAGGCCCGCCAGTCCGCGGTACTCGGGGCGGAACTCGTGGCCCCACTGCGAAACGCAATGCGCCTCGTCGATGGCGAACAGCGCCAGCGGAATGCGCGACAGCCGATCGAGCGTGCCATTGCCGAGCAGCCGCTCGGGCGAGACATACAGAAGATCGAGCGCTCCCTCGATCAGATCGCGCGCCACGTCGCGCGCCTCGGCCGGATCAAGCTCCGAATGCAGCGCGCCGGCCGCCACGCCCAACTGCCGCAAGGCGGCCACCTGGTCGTCCATCAACGCGATCAGCGGCGAGATGACGACGGCGGTGCCCGGCCGGCACAGCGCGGGGATCTGATAGCAAAGCGACTTGCCGCCCCCGGTCGGCATCAGCACGAGCGCGTCGCCGCCAGCGACAACGTGGCGCACCACCTCCTCTTGCAGCCCGCGAAAGGCGGGAAAACCGAACACGCGGCGAAGGATGTCCGCCGGATCGGCGCGGGCGACATGGTTCATGGGGCGCGGCGAGTCACGTAGGGCAGCTTCAGATGGCAAAGCTATCGATGCCGCGCCAACGCGGGGTTAGCGCCATCGGTCAGTTCAGCCGCAGATCAATGATGTGGCGCGGATCGGGTTGCAGCTCGCCCCGCTCGACCCGCTTGACGATGTCGGTCAGCGCGGCATTCGCGGGCGTCGGGACGCCAATGCCCGCGCCCTTCTCCGCCACCAGCCCGTTCATGAACTCGATCTCGGTGCGCCGGCCTTTCACCATGTCCTGACCCATCGACGGCCGGTGCTCGCCGCCGCCAGGCTTGCGGATCTCCGCGAGGCGATGCGCGTCATAGGCGCGCTCCGCCTCCGCATCTCCTTCCCCGGCGCGCGCGATCAGCTCGGGATCGAGGTGCAGGATCTCTTCCAGCGCATAGCCGAGCGCCTGGCCGACGCGGATCGCCTCGCTGCCGAGCCGGGCGGAGAAGCGGCGGGTCGCGTCGTTGGCCACCACGTCGCGCGTGACCATGCCGGTGCAGGCCGACAGCCCGTTGCCCATCACGTTGGCGACCAGCTTCGACCACCGCTCACCCCAGAGATTGGGCGTGACCAGCGCGCCGTCGGCGGTATCGACCAGCCGGCAGACCTCGCGCGCGCGCTGGGTGACGCGGCCATGCACCTCGCCCACGCGATAGACGGTGTGGCCCTTGCCGCGGCTCTTTCCGGCGGCGCGGCGGACATGGCCGGGCTCGCAGAGATCGACCGTGATCGAACTGGCGATGCAGCCCATCGTGCGGCCCCAGCCGACGATGGCGGCCACCGTCTCCTCGTTCAGGCAATTCTGCAACGAGACCACGAAGCCATCGGCGCTCAAGTATTGCGCGATCAGCTTGGTGGACCAAGCCGTATCGTAGGACTTCATGCAAACGAAGGCGATGTCGATGGGACGCTCCTTGGAGAGCATCTGCGCGTCGGTGACATGCAGCGCGCGCACCGGGACGGTGAAATCCTCGCCGGTCAAGTGCGAGACGCGCAGGCCCTTGGCGCGCATGGTCTCGACATGCGCGGGCCATGGGTCGATGAAGACGACCTCCTCGCCTGCCTGGACCATATGCGCCCCGGTATAGGCGCCCACCGCGCCGGCGCCGACGATGGCGATGCGTGGGTTCATATGGCTCTCCTTCCGGTCCGAGGCGTTCACTTCAGCATCCGCCGCGCGATCGTCATGCGATGCACCTCGCTCGGGCCTTCATAGATGCGCATGAGGCGGACCTGCTGGGCGAGAAGCTGTAACGGCAGCTCCTTGGTCATGCCCATCGCGCCGAAGGTCTGCATGGCGTTGTCCACCACATCGGTCGCCATTTCGGTGGCGAACACCTTGATCATGCTCGCCTCGGTGCGCACGTCCTGGCCGGCGTCCTGCTTGGCGGCGGCGTCCATCACCATCAGCCGGCAGGCATGGATGCGCATCGCAGCGTCGGCCACCCACCATTGAACCGCCTGACGGTCGGCGAGGCGCGCGCCGAACGTGACGCGGTTGCGCGCCTGCTCGCACATCATCTCCAGCGCGCGGCGGGCGATGCCGGTACACCAGGCCCCCATCTGCAAACGGCGCACGGTCAGTCGAAGCTGCATCGGCGCGAAGCCATGCCCGAGCCGGCCGAGCACTTGCGAGGCGGGCACGCGGCAATCCTCGAACACCAGCTCGTAGGTGCGCCGTCCGCCGATCATGGCGATCTCGCGCTCAATGATGAAGCCCGGCGTGTCGCGTTCGACGATGAAGGCGCTGATGCCCTCATGGCGTTTGCCCTCGCCGGTACGCGCCATGACAATGACGAAATCGGCCTGGGGCACGCGGCTCACCCAGATCTTGCGGCCGTTGATGACCCAGTCGCCCCCATCCTGCACCGCGCGGGTGGTCATGCCGGCGGGATCGCCCCCGGCGCCGGGCTCGGAGATGGCAATGGCCGAATGCGCCCGGCCCTCGGCGTAGGGCTTCAAGTACAACTCGCGCTGGCGGTCGTCGGCGACGGCCATCATCATGTGCAGGTTCGGGCTGTCCGGGGGGAAGGTGAAGGGAACGACGGTGCGCCCAAGCTCCTCGTTCACCGCCATCAATGCGACCGTCGGCAGGCTGGCGCCGCCCCATTCCTCGGGCACGTCCAGCCCCCAAAGGCCGAGCTCGCGGCATTTCTCAAGCAGCGGCGCTTCTTCCTCATCCGTCAGTCCATACTTCTCACCCCGCGCCTCGCGCGCCAGCACCGCCTTCTCCAGTGGCATCAGGTCGCGATCGACGAACTTGGCGACCAGCTCCTGCACCATGCGGTGCTCTTCGGACAGGTGCGTCACCGGCGGCATCCCCACAGCTTCAGGACAAAGACCGTAGAGAAGCGGGCCGGGCGCGTCCAGGCGCGGGGGTTTTAGGGGAATCCTACTCGCGCCGGTCGGCCTGAACCGGGCGCGGCGGCTCGGGGCGGCTGCCGTCCACGAACCGGCGCATTCCCGCCGCCGCCTCCGCGCTCAGCGCCGGCGGATGGCACAGCCTCGCCTCTAGATCGAGCCCGTCTTGCAGCGACAGGCCGAATGTCGCGATCGCGGCCTCCCGGTCGGCCCGGATGCCCCCCTGTGAGTAGCCGGCGATATGCTCGGCGAGCTGCAAGGCCCGTGACAAGGCCGTGCCTGCCGGCACCACCTCCTGAGCCAGGCCCATCATCAGTGCCCGGTGCGCGTCGATCTCGGCCCCGGTCTCGATCATGTAGAGCGCGTTGCCCAGGCCGACGACGCGCGGCAGCCGCTGCGTGCCGCCATCCGCGAGCGACAGCCCCCATCGCTTGTTGAGCAGGCCGAACTTCGCGCGCTCATCGACGATACGGAAGTCACACCACACTGCCAGCTCGACCCCGCCCGCGTAGCAATTGCCGTTGATCGCCGCGATCGTGGGCTTGCCGGGATCGAGGCGGGCGAATCCCATGGGACCGGCGCTGCGGGTGTGCCGGTGCTCGAACAACTCCCTCATGCCCTTTAAGTTCGCGCCCGCGCAGAACGTCTTGTCCCCCGCGCCCGTGACGACGAGCACGCTGGAATCCTTGTCCTTGCCAAAAGCGATGATGGCGTCGGCAAGCTGCATCGCCAGCTCGTCATCCACATTGTTGTGGACCGGAGCGCGGTTGAGCGTGAGCAGCGTGACACCGGGACGGTGCTCGACCAGCAGCTTCGACATCTCTGTTCCCTGTTCCGTGCGCGCCCAGCCGAGGATGCGCAGCAACTCCTCGTGCAATTCAAACCACACCATGTGATCGGAGTCGAGCTTCGCCTCGCGGTAGCAATTAAGGCTCGGCGGCGAACGCGGCGAGCACCGGCGGGCTTTGCCTACCAATCCTGAGGACAAGATCGTCCGGCGATTCCGCCTAACAATTCTCGGCGGATGGATGAAGCGGCCCGGATCGCATCGGATGCTTCCACCGGGAGCCAATTGATCGGGCCGGGATCGCAGGCGGCGGCGCGGCGCAGCACGTCGGCGGTTGCGTCCGAGGCATCATGCGTGCGGGCAGCGAGCCGTTCCTCCAGCACGTCCAACGGCGCGTGCAGCCAAACGCCAATGAAGGGCACGCGGGCCGCGTTGGCCGCGGCCGCGATCGCGGCACGCAAGCCAGGATCGAGGAAGGAGGCATCCGCGACCACGGCATGGCCGCACGCCGCGACGGCCTGTGCCAAGCGGACGAGCTCGCGGTTCACGGCCTCGTTCACCGCTTCGGCATACGCCGTCTCGGGCAGGCGCTGCTCGGGCGCCACACCGAAGAGCCGTTTCCGGATCTCGTCACTGCGCAAGACAAGGGCGCCTGGCGCATCGCCGATCCCCGGCGCCAGCATCCGCGCCTGCGTCGATTTGCCGATCCCCTGCAGGCCGCCAATGGCCAGGAGCAAGGCCGGTTTCCGGTGCAAATAGGCTAGCGCGGCATCCAGGTACGCGGCGCCTTCCGTCGGGCGCCCCGCCTCCGCCTGCACATGGGCGCGGATCATGGCGCGCAGCGACAGGAAGGCGGGCAGCCCGCATGTCAGGGCGGCATCGCCGGTGCGGGCGACATAGCGGTTCAGCACGCGATTGGCTGCCTCGCGCCCAACACGCCGATCGAGATCCATCAGGAGAAAGGCGAGATCGTAGCCGAGATCGGCCGTGGCGAGCGCCTCGTCGAATTCAAGGGCATCGAACGGCGTCGGCTTGCCGTCCCAGAGACAAAGATTTCCCAAATGGAGGTCGCCATGCCCCCTGCGCACAAAGCCAGCCGCGGCGCGCGCGGCGAGCGATGCTGCGCACGCACGCAGGGCCGATGCGGCCTGCTCGAACCAGCGCTCAATGGCGGCGCGAGGCAATCCCGCCGCGAGGGCCGATGCCCGGCTTCCCTCGGCGATCCGCAGCAAGGTTCCGGGGCTGTCCCAGCCGGCGACAGGCGGCAAGCGCGCGTGATACTGGGCCACGCTATCGCCGAGCGCATCCAGCAAGGCCAGTGTCAGCCCGCCGCGCGCCGCCACGGCGTCAAGGAAGTCGGCCTTGGCAAGGGGAGCCATGCGCAACACCCAATCGAGCGGAGATCGCGCGCCAGGATCGGCCATCAACGTCAGGGCGCCATCGCCTTCGCGCACCACGGCCGCGATATCGCGGTAGATCGCTGGAGCGGATGGCTGGTTCAGCTCCAGTTCGCGCCGGAGGAAGTGGTGCCTTGCCTCGATGGTGGTGAAGTCGAGGAAGGGAAGACGGACCGCCTTCTTGAGCTTCCATGCCATGTCCGAGCCAACGAACACCGCCGAAATATGCGTCTCGACTGGCTCGCTTCCCGCCAGTTCCTTGAGGAACCGTGCGACCTCATGCTGCTCGGGTGGGATGCTCATGATCCGGTGCCTGGCGTGCCTTAAAGTATGAGCATAGCGGCCGTGGCGGCCGCCATCACCGCGGCGCTGGCCCAGCCCAGCGTGCGTAGCCAGCGCGGCAAGACGAGCGATCCCATCACTTGCGGCAACGAAGCAAGGACAACCATCGCCACGATCATCGGCGCCGCCACGACCCCATTGATCACCGCCGACCAGAAGAGTGCTCGCATCGGATCGAGCTGTGAGAACACGATCCCCACACCGAGCAGCGTTGCCGCGGCGAGCGTGCCATAGAAGCCGCGCGCCTCCAGCGCGTGGCGGCTCAGCCCCACGGGCCAAGACGATGCCTCCCCCAGCGCGTACGCGGCCGACCCCGCGAGTACTGGGACGGCGAGCAGGCCCGTGCCAATGATCCCGAGCGCGAAGACAGCCTGAGCGAACCGCCCCGCGACCGGGGCAAGCGCCGATGCGGCATCGGCCGCAGTCGCGATCGTCGTCGCGCCGGAGGCGTGCAACGTCGCCGCCATGCCAATGATGATGGCGAGGGCTATCGCGTTTGAGTAGCCCATTCCTGCCCAGGTATCGAAGGTGATGCGTGACACCTCGGGGTGGCATCCACCCTGTGCGCGCGCAACGGCCTCGGGTCCGCTCCCACCGCCTCGTCCTCCGCTTCTTCCGCAGCTTGCCAGAAGAACAAGTAGGGGCTGATGGTGGTCCCAAGGACCGCGACCAAAGTGGTCAAAGCGCCGCGGGTGAACGCCACCCGGGGGAGAAATGCGCCGCTCAGTGCGGCTCGCCAGGGTACCTCGACAACAAGCAGCAGGGCCACGACCGCTAGGATCGTCGTCGGCGGCACCGGTGATCAGTCCCGGACCAAGCCGTCGGATGAGCCGGCGGACCGGCGAGCCCGGCCCTGGGAATCGACACATCTCATCGGTCGCGCACATGCCATCGTTTATCCTGCGTATGCCGGACCATTATTGATCTCGGTCAATGCGCGGCGCCGCATGTCATGGAACCCTGCTATGAAATGCAAGGGGAGAGTTGCCATGAACGCCGCCGAGATCATGTCGCGGGATGTCATCGCGATCGGTCCCGACGCACCGCTGTCCCAGGCGGTTCAACTGATGCTCGACGCCAAGGTAAGCGGGGTGCCGGTGCTCGATCCCGACGGCCGGCCTGTCGGAATGCTCACGGAGGGCGATCTCCTGCGCCGGGCCGAGACGGGCACCGAGGGCGCAGCGCCCGGCTGGCTGGCTGTGCTGTTCACACCGGGCCGGCTCGCGGGGCAATACATCCAGACGCATGGGCGCCGGGTGGCCGAGATCATGACGCCCGATGTGATCGCCGTCGATGAGGCGGCATCGCTCGCCGACGTTGTCGAGCTTATGCGGCGCAGGCGGATCAAGCGGGTACCGGTCCTGCGTGGTGAGAAGATCATCGGCATCCTGAGCCGGGCCGATCTCATGCGCGTGTTGGCGAAGGCCTTGCGTGCGCCCATGGAAACGCCGGACGATCATGAGATTCGCACTCGTGTCGAGACGGAGCTTGACCGGCAGCCCTGGGTCCATCGCCGCAGCGTTACTGTCGCGGTGCGGAACGGTGTCGTATTGCTCGACGGCTGTCTCTTCGATGTGCGGGAGCGCGAAGCAGTACGGATTCTGGCGGAGAATATGCCCGGCGTGAAGCGTGTGGAAAACCGCCTGGTCTGCATTGAACCTGTGACAGGAATACTGATCCTTGGTCCCGAGGAGGAGCAGGAGCGGCAGGGCGCGGCTTGAATCTCCGGCCCAGGGCCGACTCCGAAGCGGCATCGTAGAACAGCGAAGGCCGGCGCGAATGAACCAAATTCCTTCGATTTCGGTCGATGCCGCCGCACCCCTAGCGGCGTCCCCCGCGCCGCAGCCTCGTATCGGGCTGGACCACCTGATCCATGCGCTCCAGGCCCAGGCCACGTGCGGCCTGTCTCCGGTTGCCCAGAGCCTCGCCTTCCTGGACTGGGCAACCCACCTTGCCAACAGCCCTTTCCGTCGCCTCGACCTGGCGCGTTTCGCCGCGCATCAATGGAGCCGGTTGTTGGGGGCCGCGGGGCGGGAGGTGATCGCGCCCGCGCCGAGTGATCATCGCTTCCAATCGCCCGCGTGGAAGACCCCGCCTTTCAATATTCTCGCGCAAGCCTTCTTGCTCGGCGAGGAATGGTGCGCCGCCGCTGCCTCCAGCCCGCCCGGAACATCGGCGGCGAATGCCCGGATCGTTTCCTTCGCGGCACGCCAGTTCGCCGACATCTTCTCGCCATCCAACGTTCCTTGGCTCAATCCCGAGGTCATCAACGCCACGATCGCCGAGGGCGGGCAGAACCTGCGGCGGGGATTTGCGAACTTCCTGAGCGACGCGCAGGAGGCGATGACCGGCCAGCCACACATGGGGGCACTGAAGGCAGGCCGCGATCTCGCGATCACGCCGGGGCAAGTGGTGCTGCGCAACGAGCTGATGGAGCTGATCCAGTACGCGCCGGCAACGCCCACCGTCCGCCGGGAGCCTGTGCTGATCGTGCCGGCCTGGATCATGAAATACTACATCCTGGATCTCTCGCCGCAGAACTCCCTGGTTCGCTGGCTGGTGGGCCAGGGTCATACCGTGTTCACGATCTCCTGGCGAAACCCTGGGGAGGAGATGCGCGATGTCTCCCTTGATGACTACCGGACGCAAGGCGTGATGGCCGCGCTGGCCGCGGTTGACGATATTTGTGGCGGGGCCAGGACGCACGCGGCCGGTTATTGCCTCGGCGGTACCCTCCTGTCGATCGCCGCCGCGCAGATGGGCCGAGACGGGGACGATCGTTTGGCCAGCGTCACTTCGTTCGCTGCGCAGACCAACTTCACCGACGCGGGCGAGCTCCAACTCTTCATCACCGAGGATCAGCTCCACTTCCTTGACGATGTGATGCGGGTCCAGGGCTACCTCGACAGCCGCCAGATGGCGGGTGCGTTCCAGTTGCTGCGTTCCAACGACCTGGTCTGGTCGCGCGCGATCCGAAGCTATCTCATGGGCGAGCGTGAGCACCCGACCGACCTGATGTCGTGGAACGCCGATGGCACGCGGATGCCCGCGCGGATGCACTCGGAATACCTGCACCGGCTGTTCCTGGCGGACGATTTCGCGGAGGGGCGTTTTCCTGTTGAGGGGCGTCCGGTCGCGGTGGCCGACATCCAGGGACCGCTCTTCGTCGCCGGCACGGAAACCGACCACATCGCGCCATGGCGATCGGTATACAAGCTGCACCTCCTCAACGACCGCGACCTTACCTTCGTGCTCACATCGGGCGGGCACAACGCGGGCGTGGTGAGCGAGCCGGGCCATCCGCACCGGCACTACCGAATCCGCCACCGGCCGGACGGCGCACCGTATCTCGGACCCGATGCGTGGCTCGGCGCGGCGGAACTGCGCGCCGGATCATGGTGGCCCGCCTGGCAGGAATGGCTTGCCGCGCATTCGACGGAACAGGTGCGGCCGCCCGCCACGGGCTCCAACCAATACAAGCCGCTCGGCGATGCGCCAGGTCTCTATGTCCACGAGCATTGAGCGGCCCGCTCCGGCCGAGCGCCGGCACGACTGGCTGCGCAACCTGCTCACGCGCGCCGCCGGAGGGAAGCCGATCGTCACCGCTGTCGCGCATCCCTGCGATAGCGTCGCCGTGCAGGCCGCCGCCGAAGCGGAGGCGGCGGGGCTGATTATCCCGATCCTGGTTGGTCCCGAGGCAAAGATCACGGCAACGGCCAGCGCCTCCGGCGTGGATCTCTCGCGCATTCGCCTGGTTTCCGCGCCGCACAGCCACGCCGCCGCCGACGCGGCGGTGGGGTTGGTCCGTGCCGGGGAGGCGCGGATGCTGATGAAGGGCTCGCTTCACTCCGACGAACTTCTGCACGCCGTCCTCGCGCCCGAAGCCGGGCTGCGCACCGAGCGCCGGCTGAGCCACGCCTATGTAATGGACGTGCCGACCTACCCGCACCCGCTGGTGATCACCGATGCCGCCGTGAACATCGCACCCGACCTCGATGCCAAGCGCGACATCGTGCAGAACGCGATCGACCTTGCGCACGCGATGGGAAATCCACGGCCGCTGGTCGCGATCCTATCGGCGGTGGAGACCGTGACCGCCAAGATTCCCTCTACCCTGCACGCGGCCGCCCTGTGCAAAATGGCCGATCGCGGGCAGATCACGGGCGGTGTCCTCGACGGCCCACTCGCGTTCGACAACGCGATCAGCCTGGAGGCGGCGGCGGAGAAGGGCATTGTTTCGCCGGTCGCGGGCAAGGCGGATATCCTGGTCGTGCCGGACCTGGAGGCGGGCAACATGCTGGCCAAGCAACTGACATTCCTTGCCGGAGCCGACGCGGCGGGCGTCGTGCTCGGCGCGCGGGTTCCGATCATCCTGACAAGCCGCGCCGATTCCGAGCGCACCCGGATCGCCTCTTGCGCGGTGGCCGTGTTGATGGCGCGGGCGCAGCAGGACGCTCTAGCCGCATCGATGGCGGGGGCCTGATGCCTGAGGCCCTCCTGTCGCTGAACGCCGGATCGTCCAGCATTAAGTTCGCGCTGTTCGAGATCAACGGCGAACGCGCGTTGAATCGCGCCGCTTACGGCCAGATCGAGGCGATCGGCCGCGCGCCCCATTTCCTGGCGCGCGACGCGGCAGGCAACGTGCTGGAGGATGCGCGCGGGTCATCCGGCTCGCATGAGAGCCTGCTGTCATCGCTGCTCGGCTTCGTGGAGGAACATCTCGGCGGCGACCGGCTGCGCGCGGTCGGGCACCGCGTCGTGCATGGCGGGACCGAATTCATCGCTCCGGCAGTCGTCACCGATGCCGTGCTGAGCGCGCTGGAGGCGCTGACCCCGCTCGCGCCCCTGCACCAGCCGCACAACATCGCGCCCATCCGTGCTGTCGCCGCCACGCGCCCCGGCCTGCCGCAGGTCGCCTGCTTCGACACGGCGTTTCACCACACCATGCCGCTACTCGCGACCCGCTTCGCGCTGCCACGCGAATATGAGACGCAAGGCGTGCGCCGGTATGGTTTTCATGGCTTGTCTTACGAGTTCATCGCCCGGCATTTGGCCCGCGAGGCCCCGCGCCTTGCCGCCGGGCGCGTGATCGTGGCGCATCTCGGGAACGGCGCGAGCCTCTGCGCCATGCGCGATGGACGCAGCGTGGACACCACGATGGGCTTTACCGCTCTGGACGGGCTCATGATGGGCACGCGCTGCGGCACGATCGACCCCGGCGTGGTGCTGCACCTGATCGAGCAGCGCGGCATGGACGCGAAGATGGTTGCGGATCTGCTTTACAACCGCTCGGGATTGCTCGGCGTCTCCGGCATCTCGAACGACATGCGCACATTGCTCGGCAGTGATGATGAACGGGCGCGCGAGGCTGTGAGGCTGTTCGTGTTCCGCATCGCCCGCGAAGCCGGCGCGCTGGTCAGCACGCTGGATGGGCTTGACGGACTGGTGTTCACGGCGGGCATCGGCGAGCACGCCCCGCCGATCCGCCAGATGGCCTGCGAGCGGCTGGGCTGGCTAGGCGTGCGCCTGAGCGCGGCGGCCAATTCACGGGGCGAGGCAGTCATCAGCACGCCGGACAGCCCGATTGAGGTGCGCGTTATCCCGACCGACGAGGAGGCGATGATCGCCCACCACACGTTGGAGGCCCTTGACGCGTGACTTGGCGCGTGACGCCTAGCAGCCTCGGGCTACGGGCTCAAATCCTCTCCCAAAGCCCTGTCTCCTCGTCGAGCCGGTCCTTTTCCAATCCCCGGAAGTCGCCGCTGGAGACAATCCCAACCACCTTGCCCTGATCGACCACCGGGACATGGCGGAACCCGCCATCGCGCATCAACCGCAGCGCCTCGATCGCGGTGGCGCGCGGGGGCATCGTGTCCGGATCGCGGGTCATGATCTGCTCCAGCCGGGCCTCGGCTGGGTGGGAAACTTGGGCGAGGCACCGCACCGCGTCCCGGCCGGTGAAAATGCCCACAAGCGTGCTATTGGTATCCACCACCAGCACCGCGCCGACGCGCCTTTCGTGCATCCGTTCGCACGCGGCCTTGACCGTGGCATCCGGAGACATGGTCAACGGCTTCTGGCGGAAGACGATCTCCGACATCTGGCGATTTGTCACCTTGCACCTCCGCGTGCCGTATCCCATTGCCCCGCGTGATTGTCATTGATCGAGATCAATCCACCGCGACGCCGGCTCAGGGAAGGAAAGTGATCCTTGCCAAGAACGGATGCGGGTAGGCTAATCCCCCGAGCGGCAAATAGACTTGTGCGTTCTGCCGATTGGTGGATACAGTTCTGGACCGATCGCGACCCGCCGCCATATCATGCTGGCGCGCGTGTCCAAGTACGAATTAATTGGGGGAAGCAGCGTGACTCTCGTCATACCCGGCGTCGAAGTGCGCGTCGTCAAGGAAGTCGTCGCACCGCAACTCTCCCCTTCCGGCATTCTCGGCCTGGTTGGCATCACCCAGAACGTGTTGTCGGACCTCACCCCGGTCCAGAGCTTCAGCCGATTCCTTGAACTGTATGGCGCGAGCAGTGCCTATAGTATGCCGGAAGCCGCCCAGGCGCTTGCCAACGGGGTCGCTGAACTCATTGTCTCGCCGGTTGCCGCGAACGACGCCACGGCCAAGGCCGCCACGGCATCGGTGGATGGCGAGACAAAGGACGGCCAGGGCAAGCCGGTTCCGGCCTTCACCCTCGCCGCGCGCGCCCGTGGCGCCTGGGGCAACGCGCTGAGCGCGACGATCGCGCGTCGCAAGACGCTGGACGGCACGGAAGTCTTCGATCTCGCGATCATGCGCGGGCAGGACACGCTGGAGCTCCTGCGCAACCTGACCGCACCTCCGGTGAACGACGCGGCCAGCGTCCAGCCCGGCTCGCGCGATCAGGCCTCGCAGCTTGTCACGGTGCAGCCAGGCAGCGGCGGCCTGCCCGTGGCGGGCACCTATGGCTTCGCCAACGGCGCGGACGCCAGCGCCGACGGCATCCGCGCGGCCATCGAGGCGCTGAACAGCGAGCCCGAGGTGGACATGGTGCTGGTCTCGATGCAGGACATGTCCGACCGTGCCAAGGTAGCGCGCGTGTACGGCGATGTCATCAGCCATTGCCAGCGCATGAGCGCGATCAGCCAGGGCCGCATCGGCTTCGGGCAGACGCCGCCTCCCACGGCCAACGCTGTCGCGGATGTCCAGGCCTGGGCCGAGCTTGCCAACAATCTGCGCTCCGACCGGTTCGTGCTGGTGGCGCCGTTCGGCACTGCCGGCGCCGTCGCCGGCATGGTGGGATCGCTGGACTATTTCCAGTCGCCGACCTTTAAGACCGTGGCGGGCTTGACCACGCTCTCGCGCAAGCTGGCGGTCGAGGAGCAGGAGACGCTGTTGAACGCCGGCATCGTCCCCGTGGCGAACATGCGCGACCGCGGCACCATCGTCGTGCGCGGGCTGACCACCGACGGCGATCAGATCACCGTCCGCCGCGTCGCCGACCGCGCGGTGCGCGGCGTGAAGCTGATCGGCAACCTGTTCATCGGCCGCCTGAACAACGAGACCGGCCGGGGGGCATTGAAGCAGAAGCTGACGGAATTCCTGGTGCAGATGGAGCGGGACGGCGCCATTGTGCCATCCACCGATGGCAAGCAGCCGGCTTTCGCCGTCGATGTCTATTCCACGCAATCGGATTTCTCGCAGGGTATCGTGCGCGTCAGCCTGGCGGTGCGCCCGGTGCGCGCGATCGACTACATTTATGCGACTGTCCTGGTGCAAGCCTGAAAGCAAAATAGTTTCAGGAGGTTAAGCTATGGCAACGGTCTTCGCCGCCAGTCGCAGCACCGTCCTTGTGGACGGAGAGCAGATCGAGGGTCTACAATCCCTGGCCTTCCGCGTCACGACCGAGCAGGAGGATGTGCGCGGCGTCGGGACCAGCGAGCGTGTCGCCGTGATCTTCGGCTTGCGCACCGTGCAAGGCGAGCTTGCGGTGCGCTCCGCCAATCTCAAGCTCGACACGCTGCTGCATCAGCAAGGCGGGTTCCAGCTTGTCGCCAATCTCCGGCAAAACGACGCGCAGGACAGCCCGAAGCGCACCCTGTCCTTCGATGATTGTTATGTGACCGACAAGTCGTTCAGCGTCGGTCCGGGTGGCAGTGTGCTCACCTCATACGGGTTCACGGCCACACGGCTGCGCGAGGAATAAGCCATGCCGGAGACGATCGCCGAGATCGACGGCGTGGTGTTCCGCGGCCGCTTCGCGGGGTTCGCACAGCCGCTTGAGGTGGCGCTGCCGGATGGCGAAACCGTCTTGCTCCGTCCGTGGCCCTATCACGCCCACATCGCGGCGCTGAGCGAAAGCCTGTTCGCTGGCGAGGCGGGCCTGATGCTGGACGCGCCGTATTTCGCCAGCCGCGTGCTCTCTTGGTCTGGCGTGCCGTCCGCGCGCCTCGCCGCCCTTGCTCCGCTCGCGCTGTGGTGGGCGGCCGGCGGAGAGGACGAGAAGGGCGCCGAGCCCGGCGATCTTGGCTCCAGTTGCGTCACGCTTCGCCCCTGGAGCGAGCGGGAGCGGCTTGCTGCGCTGCTCGCCGCCCGTCAAGCAGGCACGTTCGACGCGCCCGCCTATCTCGACCGGATGGTGCGCGCCTCGGTCGCCGGGTTCACCCCCGCCGCGCGGCTGGAGGATATCGACTCGCTGGCCACCGCTCGGCTGCTGGATGCGGTTGTGGCGCTGAACGCACCCGATCTGGCGGCGGACCCGCTGCTCGGCGGCGGCGCGGAGGCGGCCGAAGCCGCGCGCGCCATCCTTTCCCTGTGCCGGGCGCTCGGCTGGACGCCCGCGCAGATCTTGGCCGCACCGGCGGTGGAGATCGACCGGATGCGCCACCTGCTCATGCTGGCCGAGCCGGCGCGGGCGCCTAGACAGTTGTCTCGTCCGCGTCTGGCGGATCGTCCCGATGCGGTCGTCATCCAATTCGAGGACGCCCCGTGACGACGAGCCAGGCCCTGACTGCCCGCATTCTCGCGTCTGTGGTCCGTTCCACGGCGGAAGGGCTGGCACGGCTTGGATTGCAGCCCGATCCGGGGCAATGGGAGGCGGACGAGCCAAGCCAAGATCCCGTCTGGCCAGCTTCGGTTGCCTCACCCCCGCCACCGGCTGTTCCGGCCCAGGCCATGCCGCAACCCGCCCTGCGTCAAGGCGCCCTCCCCGTAGTACCGGCCGCTCCCCCTCCCCCGGCTTTGGCGGCAGCACCCCCGGCGCGCGCGGCCGTCAATGACCGGATAACCATGCCGCGAGCTGTGAACCCACGCAGCCAGGCAACGCCCGTCGTGGCCCTCAATGGCCTCGCGCCACCACGCTCGCCTCCGGCTCCATACGAGGCGCCCCCTCCATACGAGGCGCCCCCTTGGCATTATGAAGGCAGGATCATTCCAGAGCCAAATCCGAAAAGCGGCGACGGCGCGGGGCCAGCGGAGCGGCGGAACATTCCCCCGCCGGTCCGGCGCGAGCTTGTTGGCGATAGCCCCTCGCCGGAGCGAGTCGAGCGTAAGGCCACCCTGGCCGATCCCGCGCCCAATTCGGGCCGTCATGCGGGAGGCGTCGCGCGGCACGTCGCCAGCGAACATGCGCCGCTAACGCCCGGCCGCATTCCGGTCCGGCCGGTCGGCCCTTCAGCCCAAAGCTTGGCGCCATCGGAGACGGTGAGCCTAGCCACCCCGCCACATCCAACGGTGAGCGACGCGCTCGCCACGCACGGAACGGTCGGAGATGCGCCCGCCTCGACCATAGATATAGATCAGGCGGCGGATCTAGCTGATCTCGGCTTCGGCGACACTCCCGCTCCGTCCGTCAACGCGGCGCGGACGCGCAGCACCATCAACGTCAACGTCACCATGGGCAGTGGTGACGCCGCTTCCTGGAATGCGCTCGACCTCACGGCCCGAGAAGCGCTGCGGGACGCGCTCATCGACATCCTCCGCGATGACGCGCGCCGCCAGGGGCTGGATCTGTGAGCGGACCGGCGCGAACCGCGTATCAGGTGACGATCGGCGGCCATCGCGCCAGCAGCGACGGAGGCGGCGGCGACCGCCAGCTCGTCTCGCTAGTGGTCGAGCTCGGAATGGACGGCGTGGGCGGGCGCTGCGTGCTGGAACTGGGCGGCGCCGAGCAGACGCCAGCCGATCCCGGCGCACCGGTCAGCGTGACGCTCGATGCCGGCAACGGTGCCGTGACTGTCTTCACGGGCAAGGCTTTCGCCAGCGAGGCCACGGCAGTCTCGCAGGTGATGCGCGCCGGCGACGGCCTCACCAAGCTGGCCGCGATCGAGGTCGAGCAGGCGTACCAGGAGAGTTCCGCCGATTTCATCATCAAGGATCTGCTGAGCAAGGCCGGGGCCACCCCCGGCACGGTCACGCGCGGTCCGGATCTGCCGTTCTACGCCCTTCACGCCGGCGTCTCGGCGCTGACCCATCTGCGCGCCCTGGCCGGCCTGACTGGGGGCGATATCTACACGGACGGACATGGCCGTGTACACGTCGCCACGCCTCGCACCGGCGGCGCCGATTCCAATCTGGTTTTTGGCGAGACAATCCTCGCTCTCGACCTTCGCAAGATGCCGCCCGCCTTCGACGGCGTGCAGCTCTGGGGCGAGGGCGCGGCGAGTTCCAAGGGCAAGGACAAGGCGCACTGGCTCTCCACCGACCTGTCCGGCGTGAAGGGAGAGGCCGCCGTCACCGCCGATTCGAAGGTGCAGGAGGGCCGTGCCGGCACTGCCCCGCGCCGGGTCCACAACGGCGCCATCCGCTCCGGCGCGGCCGCGGGGGATGCGGCGAAGGGCATGGCCACCCGCCTCGCGGCGCGCGCCTTGCGCGGGCGCATCGACGTGTTCGGCGCACCGGAGCTGATGCCCGGCGATCTCGTCACGATCGCCCGGCTGCCCCCGGACCATGCCGCCGCCGCGCTGCTGGGCGGCAAGCCGCTCCGCGTCCGCTCGGTGCGCCACACCCTCTCGCGTCAGCGCGGCCTGCGCACACGGATCGAGGTGTAGCATGGCGGTCCGCGTCGGCGGCATCGAACTTCCCGGCGTGCAGACCCTGCACACGGAAGAGGCGCGCACCTTGGTCGAGCAGCGCGTCCCCGAGCAGAAGGGCAGCGTGTTCCAGGATCTCGGCCGCGAACCCGTCACCATCGCGCTGGACGGGTTCCTGTTCGGCGAGAACGTGCTGGATACGCTGGAAACGCTGCGCGGCGCGCAGGCGCGGGCGGAACCCCAGTCCTTCGCCGCCGATGCCGTGGTCGGCACCGACCTGACCGAGGTGGTGATCGAGACATTCCGCGTCCGCCAGATCGCGGGCTATGCCAACCGCTATCGCTTCGTCATGCGGCTGCGCGAGCATGTGGAGCCACCACAAACCGCCGCTGCCATCGCGCCGCTGCACGCCGGGGTGCGGACGGATGCGGCGAGCTGGGGCGACAACACCCTGGCCGCCGCCGGCGTGCTCGCCGATCCGGGATCGCTGAGCGACGCTCTGGACCGGAACCCGGCCCTGCTCGCGCATATCGACATGAACGACCTTGGCGATTCGGTAATGCGCAACATGGGTGCGCTGGACGCGCACCGGCTTGATGGAATGGTCGGCACGTTGGCCAATCTCCATCCCGAAAAAGCGGAAGGGCTGTTCCAGCGGCTGAAGCAGAAGGGCGGCATGGCCGCGATGCTGGCCAAGTACGTGCAGTCCGGCATCGACTTCGCCCGCAACGTCGATCCATCGAAGCTGAAGGGGCTGCTGAAGGCGTTCAAGGGCGGGCTCGATTTCCTCAAGAAGCTCAAGCAGGTGATCGACGACGCCGCATCGCTTTTCGACGCCATCGCCCATCTCGAACTTCCCGACACCTTCCGCCGGCTGCTGCAACCGGGGGCGGCATGAGCACGGTGGCCGAGGTCGTCGATCACGCGGGCAAGCTGGTGCGCGACGCACAGGAATTGTTGGCGACTGACACGATCGCGGGCGTACTGGAAGCCGCCGCCGCCCTGGGCGCGCAGCAAGCCCTGCGGGACGGCTTCACTGCGCTGCAAGGCGGGCTCGGCAAGATCGACCAGGGCTTGGCGCCGGTGATCGGCACCCTTGTCGCCATCGATGCCGTCGCCGGCGTGTTCGGCATCGTGCCACCCTTGGTGAACGGGATCGGCCTGCTGATCGGCGGCAGTGGCGACTTCTTTGCCGAACTTGTCCCCGGCCTCGGCGAGGCCGAGCGTCTCGGGGAGGCCGCGAGCGAGGCGATGGAAGTGGCCGGGCAGGAGATCGGCGCCGCGTCGCGGTTCGCCGACGACACGCTGGCATTTATCGAC
>DATFDN010000151.1:0-22794 GCA_035252035.1 Acetobacteraceae bacterium
TGGCGGGCGCCGTCGAGACATGAGGCGCGGAGGGAGGCGCTTGCGGCGCCGCTTCGGGCGAGGCCGGGACGGACTCGCCCGGCTGCACCAGCACGCCGATCGGCGCGTTCACCTGCACGCCTTGAGTTCCGTCCGAAACCAGGATCTTGCCGAGAACGCCCTCGTCCACCGCCTCCACTTCCATCGTGGCCTTGTCGGTCTCGATTTCGGCGATCACGTCGCCCGAGTGGATTTCGTCGCCCTCCTTCTTCAGCCAGCGCGCCAGCGTGCCCTCGGTCATGGTCGGGCTAAGCGCCGGCATCAGGATGTTGGTCGGCATCTCGCGCGCCCTTCCGTCAGATGGTAGTGTCTCAACTTGAAGGAACCGGGTCCGGGCGCCTAGATTGCATCGCCAGCAGGTTCTTGCAATGCACCGGGCTGCCCGGGAGACATCCGGCACTCCGACACCCCGGCTGATTGCCGGCGCGTGGCAGGGAGGATCTTGGCGATCTGCGTCGCGAGCTGCTCCTGCTGGTAGGGCTTGGCGAGCCGCGGCAGATCCAGGTCGGCTCCCTCAAATGGATCGGCATAGCCGGTCGCCAGCAAGATCGGGAGATCCGGGCGGAGCCCTCTTGCGGCTCTCGCGAGCTGAACGCCGGTCATCTTGGGCATCGCTTGGTCGGTGATCATGAGATCGATGGCCTGGCCATTCCGCAGGATCTCAAGAGCCCGAGCGCCGGAATGGGCCTCGATCACCTCGTGACCAAGATCCTCCAGCATATCGACCGTGCTCATGGCGATGAGGACGTCATCGTCCACGACCAGAATGGTGGCGCGACCATTGGCCGCGAAGGCAGCCTTCGCGGCGGGCATGGCCGGTTCCTCCTTGGGCGTCGCCGTCGCCGCCGGCAACCAGAGCTCGGCCCGCGTGCCGCGCCCAACCTCGCTCGTCAATCGGAGCTTCCCCTTCAACTGTACTGCCAGCCCATGAATCATGGACAGGCCGAGTCCGGTGCCCTTGCCAAGTTCCTTCGTTGAGAAGAATGGCTCGACGGCACGCTTCAAGGTGTCGGCATCCATGCCGCAGCCGGTATCGGTGACGGCGAGCCGTATGTACGGACCGGGCCTGAGCTCGGGGTCGCCGGCACATGCCTCCGCGGTATCCAGCTCGATCGTCAATATTCCGCCCTCCGGCATGGCGTCTCGCGCGTTGACGGCCAGGTTCAAGAGGGCAAGCTCGACCTGGTTGGAATCCGCGACAGCCGGCCGGGAAGCCCCGTCCAGTTGCAGGCGCAAATCGATACCCGGCCCGAGAGATCGTTGCAGGAGATCGGTCATGCCATGCACCAGCGCCGCGAGGTCCACCGGCCGAACCTGCAAGTCCTGCCGTCGCGCGAAGGCGAGGAGCCGCTGGGTCAGCGCCGCGCCGCGCTTCGCGCCTTGCAACGCGCCACTGATCAGCCGCACTGCCTTCGGGTCATTGGACACGTGCTTGCGCAGAAGATCGAGATTGCCGAGGACCGCCATGAGCAGATTGTTGAAGTCATGCGCCACGCCGCCGGTCAGTTGGCCGACCGTCTCCATCTTCTGCGCTTGCCGAAGCTTCTCCTCGGCGCGCTCTCGCTCGGCGATCTGTCTTAGAACGTCCGCATGGGCGCGCTCCAGTTCCTCGGTACGCGCAACGACGCGTTCCTCGAGTGTTTCGTTCAGCCGGCGCAGTTCCTCGAAGTGCGCCCGTGCCTCATATTGCCGGCGGCGCCCCCTGAGCGCCGCCTGGACGACGCTGACGAAGGTGGTCGGATGAAAAGGGCGCTCAAGCAATGTGACGTTGCCCAACGTGCTCATCAGGCGTGCCATCATGGGATTGCGTTCCGTGCCGCCGCCCCGACCGGTGAGCAGGATAAACGGCAAGTCGGACCAGCTCGGCTGCGCGCTGATCCAATCAGCGACCTGCCGAAGGTCGGCTGTCCGGACCACCTCCTCGGTCAATACGACCAGACCAACCTCTTCGCTCAAAGATCGGCTGAGATGAGGGAGGTCGGCGCAAATGACCGCCGGGATCCCCGCCGCTTTCATCAGCGCCGCCGCGACTTCGGCATCCCGGCCAGCCGGAGCCAGGATCAAGGCCTCAGCGGCGCCCGCCGCCCCCATCGAGATCACCGGGCGCCCAACCTGGACGGGAGCGGGTCTGCGGGTCCGGTGTAGGTGGGAGCGCCGCGAAGCACGCCCTGGAACTCGGTCAAAGGCTCGCCCACGCTGAGCCCGCGATTGCCGATAAGGAATTCCCGGATCGTGCTCTCGTGGCTGCCGGTCCGCTTCTTGAAGATCGAGACTGCGCGCTTCACGTTGCCGAGCGCCTCGAAGAAGCGAAGCAGGACGATCGTATCCGCTAGATAGGTCAGGTCCACGGGCGCCTTCATCTCGCCGATAAGGCCGTGCTGAGCCACGGTCAGGATGGTCGTGGCGCCTTGTCGATTGAGATATTGCAATAGCTCGTGGACGTGGAGGATGAGGGCATTTTCCTCCGGCATGGCGGCCTGATAGCCGTTCAGGCTGTCGATCACGACGGTCTTCGCTTGCGCCGCGCCGACCTGCTCGCGGACCCGGTGAGCGAACTCGCCGGGCGACAGCTCGGCGGCATCGACCTGTTCGATGGAAAGCCTGCCCGTCTCGCGCATCGCTTGCAGATCGAATCCCATCGCCGCGGCGCGATGAAAGAGCAGGCCAATTTCCTCGTCGAAGATAAAGAGAGCCGCTTTCTCGCCGCGCATGATCGCGGCCGTCGCGAATTGGAGTGCGAAGGTGCTCTTGCCGGCGCCGGCAGGTCCGAGCACGAGGACGCTAGAGCCCGTATCAATGCCGCCGCCGAGAAGCGCATCCAGCTCTTGTATCCCGCTCGTCAAGCGGTCGCGGGCGAAACCCCTCCGATGCTCGGCCGCGACAAGCCGCGGAAAGACCGCGACGCCACCGGTTTTGATGGTGAAATCATGATAGCCGCCGCGGAACGCCTGCCCGCGATACTTCAGAACCCGCAGCCGACGCCGATCGGCACCATAGTTCGGCGCAAGCTCTTCAAGGCGAATGACGCCATGCACCACGCTATGAACTGTCTTGTCGTGGGGTTCTGACGTCAGATCGTCGAGCAGCAGCACAGTTGCGCCGTGCCGCGCGAAGTAATGCTTCATCGCCAGAAGCTGGCGCCGGTAACGTAGCGAGCTTTGCGCGAGCAACCGGATTTCCGAAAGGCTGTCTAGAACGACACGGCTTGGCTTCGCTCGCTCGAACGCCTCGAAAATCAGTCTTGTCGTTTCGCCCAGCTCCAGGTCGGAGGAATAGAGAAGGCTTTGCTGTTGGTTGGCGTCGAGCAGGCTCTCCGGAGGGACAAGCTCGAATACCTCGATGCGGTCATCGAGCGTCCAACCATGGGAGGCAGCGCCGTCGCGCAGCTCTCGTTCCGTCTCCGACAGCGCTATGTAGAGGCCCCGCTCACCAGATCGCGCGCCCGCCATCAGGAAGCTCAGGGCGACCGTCGTCTTGCCCGTGCCGGGATGGCCCTCCAGCAGAAAGGCGTGCCCGTGGGACAGTCCGCCCGCCAAGATGTCGTCGAGGCCGGCAATGCCGGTCCGTGCCTTGTCCGTCCCACCGGCCTGGATGTCCATCATCGACACCAATTTCCCGCTTTGCTGTTTCGGGAGGCGCGCTGAACCGGAATTGTGCGCACGCTCCACGCTCTCTGCCAGCAGCCACCTCGATGCAGCCTACAGGGCGGCACATCACTGGCGCAACGGCAAAGGCCACTCTGCCACGCACCGCCGCTCCCTGCGCGCTGGCCCGCCCCTCAAACGATCTTCTTGGCCGCGTCCACTACCCATTCGGGCTGTGGCAGCGCCATGCGTTCCAGATTGGCGGCGTAGGGGAGCGGCACATCGGCCCCGTGGACGCGCACCGGCGGCGCGTCCAGCCAGTCGAAGGCGTGCTCCAGGATCTGCATCGCGATCTCGGCGCCGATGCCCGCGAAGGGCCAGCCCTCCTCGACCGTGACCAGCCGGTTCGTCTTCTTCACGCTCTCGACGATGGCGGCGGTGTCCAGCGGGCGCAGGCTGCGCAGATTGATGACCTCGGCCTCGATGCCCTCACTGGCCAGCGCCTCGGCGGCCTTCATCGCCACCCCCACCATGATGCTGAAGGCAACGATCGTGACGCGGTCGCCGGGACGCTCGATCTTCGCCTTGCCGAGCGGCAGGATGAACTCCTCGTTGGTCGGGCAATCGAAGCTGTGGCCGTAGAGGATCTCGTTCTCCAGCACGATCACCGGGTTCGGGTCGCGGATCGCGGCGCGCAGCAATCCCTTGGCATCGGCCGACGACCACGGCGCGACCACCTTCAGGCCAGGAACATGCGCGTACCAGCTCGCGTAGCACTGCGAGTGCTGCGCGGCGACGCGCGCGGCGGCGCCGTTGGGGCCACGGAACACGATCGGACAGCCCATCTGCCCACCCGACATGTACAGCGTCTTGGCGGCCGAGTTGATGATCTGGTCGATCGCCTGCATGGCGAAGTTGAAGGTCATGAACTCGACGATCGGGCGCAGCCCGTTCAGCGCCGCGCCGACCGCCATGCCGGTGAAGCCGTGCTCGGTGATCGGCGTGTCGATCACCCGGCGCGGGCCGAACTCGTCGAGCATTCCCTGGCTGATCTTGTAGGCGCCTTGGTACTGCGCGACCTCCTCGCCGAGCAGGAACACGCTGTCGTCGCGGCGCATCTCGGCCACCATCGCGTCGCGCAGCGCCTCGCGCACCGATATCGAGCGGGTCGGTCCCCAGTCCTCCTCGGGGCGCGGCTCCGGCAGGGCGGCGGCTTCCGGCACGCGCTGGCCCTGGGCGCCGCGCATCGCGATCGCCGACTGGTCCTCGCCCTCGGCCGCCACCTTGGGCATCGCCGCCGCCTCCCGTTCGGCGGGCGGCGCGGGGGCGGACGCGGCGGAGATGTCCTCGCCGTTGCTCGCCAGCACCGCGATCGGCGTGTTGACCGCCACGCCCTCAGTGCCCTCGTCGATCAGGATCTTGGCGAGGCGGCCCTCGTCAACCGCCTCGACCTCCATGGTCGCCTTGTCGGTCTCGATCTCGGCGATGACATCGCCCGCCTTGACCTCCTCGCCGACCTTCTTGATCCATTTGGCGAGCTTGCCCTCGGTCATCGTCGGGCTGAGCGCGGGCATCAGAACCTGAGTCGCCATCCCTCAGCCCTCCAGCAGCACGTCGGTCCAGAGTTCGGACGCATCCGGCTCCGGGCTTTCCTGGGCGAACGCGGCGGCGGCCTGGATCTCCGCCCGCGTCCCGTCCTCGATCGCCTTCAGCTCCGCCTCGTCGGTGCCCAGGTCCAGCAGCGCGCGGCGGGCGCTTTCGATGCAGTCCTGCTGCTCGCGCACCGCGTTCACCTCCTCGCGGGTGCGGTACCGCGCCGGATCCGACATGGAGTGCCCGCGATAGCGGTAGGTGAGCATTTCCAGAAGGTACGGCCCGTGGCCGGCGCGGCAATGCGCGACCGCCTGTTCGCCCGCGGCCTTCACCGCCAGCACGTCCATCCCGTCCACCTGCATTCCCGGAATGCCCCAAGGCGCCCCGTTTTTGGACAGGTCGTGCGAGGCGGAGGCGCGCTCGACGCTCGTGCCCATCCCGTAGCGGTTGTTCTCGATCACGTAGACCACCGGCAGCTTCATCAGCGCCGCAAGATTGAAACTCTCGTACACCTGTCCCTGGTTGGACGCGCCCTCGCCGAAATAGGTCAGGCAGACGCGGTCATTTCCGCGGTACCAGTTGCTGAAGGCGAGGCCGGTGCCGAGGCTCACCTGCGCGCCGACGATGCCATGCCCGCCGAAGAAGTTCTTGTCCTTGCTGAACATGTGCATCGACCCGCCCTTGCCGTGCGAGTACCCGCCCGAGCGGCCGGTGAGTTCGGCCATGACGCCCTTGGGGTCCATGCCGCAGGCCAGCATGTGGCCGTGGTCGCGATAGGACGTGATGACCTGGTCGCCCTCTCCGATGGCGAGCTGCATCCCCACGACCACGGCCTCCTGCCCGATATACAGGTGACAGAACCCGCCGATCAGCCCCATGCCATAGAGCTGGCCCGCCCGCTCCTCGAACCGCCGGATCAGCAGCATGTCGTGGTACGCCTTCAGCAGCAGCGCCTTGTCGGCGACTGCGGGACGCGGCTTGCCGCGCTTCAGCTTCTCGGCCGCTTGAGCCATTCCTGCCCGTCTCCCCTAGCCGGGCAGAGACGTAGCGCCCGTGGGGGTGCAGCGGCAAGTCGGGGGCATCGGGGGCGCGCATCGTTTCGAATCAGCACCTCTCACCCAGTCTATCGCGTGGGGAACAGACAAGGGTTGTGTCGCAGTCTGAACTTCGGCAAAGGCAACCTCTAGCCGGTCCGCTTTGGATCGGCGGCATTGGCGAGGGCCGCACCACAACCAACGGTGATCGCTGGTACCCTTGAGGGCGATTGTATCTGCATAGAATTGTATCTGCATAGAAAGGTGAGATGACTTGCGTTGACCGACCCAATAATCAATGCGCGAGGTTATTTTTGGTGGTGTAATGAGCTGCTTCCCGAAGGCTGCTTCGCTCCACCTACGGCGGTGACAGGAACGCTGGAAATTAGCGCGACCGGTCGAACCAGCTTGAGCCTAGACGCCATGCTCCCTAGAGCCTCAGGCTCAGGCCCATGGGCAGCGATTTTCGATCAAGGGGTTATAGAGCGGCCAATTTGCGGTATCCTTGCCGGCAGGGACGAATATGTCCGCCTTACGGAACTACAGTCGAATGGAGCCAGAGCAAGCTCTCGAGGGCCGTCGAACGAAAATATACTCGCAGATCGCTGTCTGCTTTCGAGGACGCCATTCTCTCCAGATGCAGAACTCCGATTCAGATCCTTGCGATTTTCGCTCCAAGGCTACGAGGAGTGGCTCGGCCTTCGCTCCATAAAGGTGGCTGTTGGACGTCGGTCACTTACTGCCCGCTATGTTCGGTCACACCAATACAAATGGAAACTAAGCTTGGGAAAATTGTCACTGGAGTTTGATCTACGGCATCCCATTCAGGGATCTTGGTCGAAGATCTCGCTTACCGAACTGCCACACTTACGGATCTCGGTTAATCAGCAGGTTGACTTACATAAGACTTTAGATTTGGCGCGGCGGATCGAGGATCTTATAACCCTTCTTACCGACTCTGATCGAGGACTAAATTTTCCTTATCTTGAAGCTATTGGCCACAGCTCGCCGATCAAGATTTACTATACTCGGTTAGAGCATCCACAAGAGGAAGTTGTCCAGCATAAATGCTGGACTTGGTTTCCAAACATTTCTGGCAACTTTGGTTCAATTATGGAAAAGTGGTTTTCCAAACACGAGTTCTTCGGTCCTGGATTCCATCTTTATCTGGGGAGTCGTCGTCGCACTCAACTCTATCCTGAACATCGTTTTGCAAGCCTGGTCTGGGGACTTGAGTCACTCCACCGCCGAGTGTCCTCGGCCGGAGAAAGCACTGCCCTTGACGAAAAAATCAAGCGGATCCTTAGCAGAGATTAATCAGAAAGACCGGAGATGGGCCGAGCGCCAGCTGACAAGGGCAGGCGAACCAAGTTTAGCGAGCCGCCTCTTTGACGTATTCATCAAGCTTCCTTTGGATCTTGACCGCAAAGAACTGAAAGTTTTTACGGACCGATGCGCAGTGCGTCGCAATGACCTTTCTCATTTTGGCGGCTTACGTGAGGCTGGCCGGTATTATGAATTTCTAACTGACGTTGTTAATCTAAACGAGGCACTTGATCTACTTTATCATGCTACGCTGCTTCAAGAAATCGGTGTTCCGGACTGCCAAATCCGCTCGTGGTTTTTAGAAGGCTTCAAGGCACATGGAATACGTAACACTCTGGCTGCTGTCGGCCTGCATTTACCTGATGCGGGTGGGGCTGTGACCAAGTAGAAAGTCTCGTAGGCAAGGGCAACCAGGCTCGTCCCTCTATAACTTCACATTCGGAGGACATCGTCCTGCTGACACAAAACCAAAGATTATCCCTACCCGGTGTTGAAATTAGATGATGCAAAGGAGAGAAAACCCTCTCTTGGAAGGAGTTGTTACAAGGAGGGCCCAACCGCGCGTAGGATGCGATCGAGACAATCCGCTTGCCGCGCCCAGGAAAATGCCGTGACGACGTGCGCGCGGGCAAGGCCCCCAAGCACCGCTGCCCGCCCAGGCTCGCGCAATAACCGAACCGCCGCCTCAGCCTGCGCCTCCGCCGCGTCCCGGATCAGGCCAGCATGGCCCTCCGGCACGGAAAGCCCGTTCGCGGCGACGCGCGTCATCACCACCGGCCGCGCGCAGGCCCATGCCTCCAGTACCTTGTTCTTGATCCCCGACCCCGCGCGCATCGGCGCCAGCCCCACCCGCGTGCGGGCGAGCACCGCGCGCATGTCCGCGACATCCGCGATCACCTCCACGCCCGGCAGCGCGGCCAAGTGCCGGATCTCCGGCGCCGGGCGTCGGCCAGCGATCAGCAGCCGCGCTTCAGGGAGCGCGGCACGAACATGGGGAAACACGGCGCGCGCGGCGAATAGGGCGGCATCCACATTGGGATGGTAGTCCAGCGTGCCCGTGAAGCTCAGGACCGGATGCTCCGCGTGCGGCGGCGCTTCGTCCGGCAGCGCCACCCCGTTCGGCACGACGTAAATACGCTTTCCACCCATCCGCCGGAGCCACGCCGCATCCGTCTCGCCGACACAGATCGTGGCGGCGAACGCGCGAAAGCCGCGCCGCGCGTACCGCACCGAGGTGAACAGCTCGCGCAACCAATAGAGGCGCAACCGCCAGCTCGGCGTGGTGCGCATCGCGCGCCACAGTTCCAGCGCGTTGCAGTCGATCAGATCCATGACTGCGGGCGGCAGGGCACGGTGGCTAAAGCCAAGCGCCTCGGCCCCTGCGAACATCAGCGCGCGATCGAAGCGCCGCCCCGCCAGCACCCGGTCGAGCGCTTCCCCCAACGGCGCGGCGTCATAGCGCCATGGCATGGTGGAGGCTTGCGGCAGGCTGACGCCGATCGCATCGGCGATGCTCGGCGGCACCGGCCCGGCCGGAGCGATAAGGGTTATCTCCCAGCCCGGCGCCAGCGCTTCCAGCAGATGCGCCACGCGGAGTGTGTGCCCGTCGCGAATCGGCCAGGGCGCGAGGGGCGTGATAACGAGCAGCGAGGGTCGGCTCAGAAGAGCTTGTCCTTGTCCGGATACATCAGGATCACGTCGTCGGGGCCAGACAGGTTCAGCATCGCCCGCGCTTGCTCATCCAGCGTGTCGGCGTCGATGTGGTCGGCTTGCAGTCCGCTGACCCGCCGCGACCAGGCGAGCCGGGCCGCCTCGACCTCCGCCAAATCCGCCTGCGCCTGAGCGAGCATCCCCTTGCGCGCCGCGAAGGCGACCAAGCCATGCTCGCCCTGGACGGCGTTCCAGCAGAAGTAGCCAGTCAGGGCAAAGAAGAATCCCGGTGCCACCAGCGCCCGGACCCGCCGCTTGAGCGCGCGCGCAATCGACATGCCGCCTCCTCGAATCGCGGCGGCAGATTAGCGCAAAATCGTTCTGCCGGCGTAGCGCGCTGTTGGCCCGAGCGCTTGCTCGATGCGGATAAGCTGGTTGTACTTCGCCGTCCGGTCGCTGCGCGACAGGCTGCCGGTCTTGATCTGCCCGCAATTGGTCGCCACGGCCAGATCGGCGATCGTCGAATCCTCGGTCTCGCCGGAGCGGTGGCTCATCACCACCCGGTACCCGGCCCGGTGCGCGCACTCCACCGCCTCCAGCGTCTCCGACAGGGTGCCGATCTGGTTGACCTTGACCAGGATCGCGTTGGCCACGCCCGCCTCGATGCCACGGCGCAGGCGTTCGGTGTTGGTGACGAATAGATCGTCGCCGACGAGCTGCACGCGCCCGCCCAGCGCCTCGGTCAGCGCCTTCCAGCCCCCCCAGTCGTCCTCGGCGCACCCGTCCTCGATGGAGATGATCGGATAGCGCCCGACCAGCGCCTCCAGGTAGCGGACCATCCCGGCGGCGTCGAACGTCTTTCCTTCGCCCTCCAGGACGTATTGCCCGCCCTTGAAGAACTCGGTCGAAGCGCAGTCGAGCGCGAAGGCGATGTCCTCGCCGGGGCGGTAGCCGGCCTGCTCGCAGGCGCGGGCGATGAAGGACAGCGCCTCATCGGCCGATTTCAGGCCGGGCGCGAAGCCGCCCTCGTCGCCCACGTTGGTGTTGTGCCCGGCGTCGCGCAGGCCCTTGCGCAGGTGCGCGAACACCTCCGCGCCCATGCGCACCGCGTCCTCGATCGTGCCGGCGCCGATGGGCTGGATCATGAATTCCTGGATGTCGATGGGATTGTCGGCGTGGCGGCCGCCATTGACAATGTTCATCATCGGCACCGGCAGGGTGCGGGCATAGACCCCGCCGACATAGCGCCACAGCGGCGATCCGAGATCGGCGGCGGCGGCCTTGGCGGTGGCGAGGGAGACGGCCAGGATGGCGTTCGCGCCCAGCCGCCCCTTGTTGGGCGTGCCGTCGAGGTCGATCAGCGCGTCGTCGATGCGCACCTGCTCGGTCGGGTCCATGCCGCTGATGGCATCGAAGATCTCGCCCTCGACATGCTCCACCGCCTGGCGCACCCCCTTGCCGCCATAGCGGGCCGGGTCGCGGTCGCGCAGCTCCACCGCCTCGTGCGCGCCGGTGGAGGCGCCCGAGGGAACCGCCGCCCGCCCCATCGCGCCGCTATCCAGCACGACATCGACCTCGATGGTCGGATTGCCCCGGCTGTCGAGGATTTCGCGCGCGATGATGTCGGCGATGGCGCTCATGGGCTCGGGTCCGTTAACAAGAGGCCAGCGCTGCCTACCATCTTGGCGGCCCGCTTGCCACCCAAACCGGGTATGCCGGACGAAAGGAGTGTGATGCGACGTGTGGGCGTGTTCGCCGTTGCGATCGGCGCGCTGGTTGCGGCGGGCGCCGCGGGGGCGGGCACGACAAGCTACTACCGCGCCGGCCCTTGGCGTGCCTTCAGCGGCACCGACGAGCAGAACCGCTTGGTGTGCGGCATGGCGACCAGCAACGGGAGAGATGGGCGGACGCTGGAGATCCGCGCGGTCATCGGCGACCCGGGGCTCGCCTTTCTCGCTTCCAAGCCGACCTGGGACATCCCACCCGGCACCAAAATCCCGGTCGTGATGCAGGCCGCGGGCGCCGTCCCCTGGACCCAGGAGGCGGTCGGCGAGGCGCACGCGCTGCGCTGGAAACTACCCGAGACCGAGGCGGGCACGTTCGAGCAGGCGTTCCGCGACGACGGCGAGATGACCGTGAGCTTCCCCTCCGGGAACGAGCCGCCCTGGCGGGTGCTGCTCGCTGGCTCCACGTCGGTTGACAACACGTTCCGCCGCTGTGTCCAGGACTACAGCGCGCGCGCCGCCGCTTCGGCCCAGCCGCCGACGCAGCCATTCGGGCAGCCCTCCACCCAGCCCTTCGCGCCGGCGATCGCGTCCACCCCACTTCCGCCCCCCGCGGGACAGCCGGCCGACGCGCCAGCGTCGGAGCCGCCGTGCAACAGGGAGGCAGGCCGCGACGTTGCGAGCCCGGGAGCGTGCTGATAGGGACACGGCCATGCGCTGGACAGGAACATGCCTCCTCGCGACGGCCCTCGTCGCATCGCCCGCCGTGGCGGCGGACACCCCGGGCGACACCATCGCGCTGTCGGATGCCTGGACGCCCGCCGTGACCCAGATCCACGGCGACTCGCCGCTCTATCTGACCGTGGCCAATCGCGGCGACGCGCCCGACAGCCTGCTCCGGGTCCGCTGCCCGACCGACCTCGCCGATTTCACCGAGAAGCACGTCACCGATCGCGGCGAGGGCGGGACGGCGATGCGCGAGGTGAAGAGCATCGCGATCCCGGCTGGCGAGACGATCAAGCTCGCGCCCGGCGGCCCCCACTTGATGCTGCTGAATATCAGGGAGCCGCTGAGGGAGGGTCAGACCTTCACCTGCTCGGTCGCCTTCCAGAAGGCGGGGACGATCCCGGTCGAGGTGAAGGTCGCGCCCAGCCAAGCGCCCTAGTAGGTGGGATAAGAGCGCGGATAGGTGATCTCGCTCGGCGGGCCGGGTGGACTGGGCGGCCCCTTCTTGCCGCAGGCGGCGAGGAGCAGGGGGGCTGCGAAGGCGAGAAGGAGGAGAGCGGACCGAGAGGCGCGCGGTCCACCTCTCTCTCCGCTCCAGGGCAATCGCATATGGCGACGGCTGCCGCATTCTCCCCCTCTCCACCCGCGCTTGCGCGGGGGGAGAGGGAGGGGTGAGGGGGGCGGACGGCACCAGGTTCCAAGACTTGGCCGCACCGCCCTCACCCGGCTCGCTTCGCTCGCCGACCTCTCCCGCAAGCGGGAGAGGCGGTCGCGGCATATGCGATTGCCCTGGCGGGGAGAGGGAGTTGATCCGGGGGTTCGAACCATCACAGCACCCCCCGCCAACGCTCTGCCTGCCGCGCCACATTCCCGGGCGCGGTGCCGCCATAACTTGTGCGCGACCCAACTGACGCGTCCACGCTCAGCACCGAGAACACGTCCGGGGTGATTCGCGGCTCGACCGTGCGCATCTCTTCCAGCGACAAGTCAGCCAGCTCGATGCCCTTGGCCTACGCCAGCGCGAACAGCCGCCCGGTTACATGGTGCGCCGCGCGGAATGGCAGCTTCAGCACCCGCGCCAGCCAGTCCGCGAGGTCGGTCGCGGTGGCGAAGCCGGCGCCCGCCAGCGCGCGCATCCGCGCCGTGTCGGGGCGCATGTCGCGCACCATCCCCGCGCTCGCCGCGAGCGAGAGTGCCCACGCCGCGGCGGCGTCGAACACCTTCTCCTTGTCTTCCTGCATGTCCTTCGCGTAGGCGAGCGGCAGTCCCTTCATCACCGTCAGCAGCCCGACCAGCGCGCCCGTCACGCGCCCGGTCTTGGCGCGCACCAGCTCGGCCGCGTCCGGGTTGCGCTTCTGCGGCATGATCGAGCTGCCGGTGGTGAAGGCGTCCGAGAGCCGGATGAAGCCGAACGGCGCGCTGGACCAGATCACGATCTCCTCGGCCAGCCGCGAGAGGTGCGTGGCCGAGATCGCGGCCGCGCCCAGGAACTCCAGCGCGAAGTCGCGGTCGGAGACGGCATCGAGCGAGTTGGCCATCGCCCGGTCGAAGCCGAGCGCGCGCGCCGTCATGTCGCGGTCGATGGGAAACGATGTCCCGGCCAGCGCCGCCGCGCCCAGCGGGCACTCGTTCAGCCGCCGCCGGCAGTCGGCGAGCCGGCCCCGGTCGCGGTCCAGCATCTCCACATAGGCCAGCAGGTGATGGCCAAACGTCACCGGCTGCGCCGTTTGCAGGTGCGTGAAGCCCGGCATCGGGTCGGCGGCGTGCTCGGCGGCGCGATCGGCCAGGGCGCGCATCAGGTTGGCAAGCTGCGCCAGGAGGCCGTCGATCGCGTCCCGCACCCAGAGGCGGAAATCGGTCGCGACCTGATCGTTGCGGCTGCGCGCCGTGTGCAGCCGTTGCCCCGCCTCCCCGATGCGCTCGGTCAGCCGGTGCTCGATGTTCATGTGGATGTCCTCCAGCGCCTCCTCGAAGCGGAAGGCGCCGGTCTCGATCTCTTGGGCGATCACCGCCAGCCCGTCGCGGATCGCCCCCTCGTCGGCGGGCGTGATCACGCCCACCTTGGCCAGCATGGCGGCGTGCGCCAACGAGCCTCGGATGTCCTGCCGCCACAGCTTGCGGTCGAAGCCGATGGAGGCGTTGATCTCCTGCATGATGGCGGAAGGCCCGGCGGCGAAGCGTCCGCCCCATTGCGCGTTGGCCGCCGCCGCGTTCGGGTGTTGGTCCGTGTCGTTCAAGGGAGGATATCCGCGATGATGCCGACCCGTCGGGGCCTGCTGGCGGCCGGGACCGTAGCGGCGCTGCTGGGCGCGCGCAAACCGGGCCGGGCGTGGGCGGCCGAGCTGGCCAAGCTGGCGCAAGTGACGCCGCCCCGGCCGGCGCCCGAGACTCCCTTCACCACCGCCGACGGCGCGAGCCGGCGCATCGCCGACTACGCCGGCAAGGTGCTGCTCGTGAATCTCTGGGCCACCTGGTGCGCGCCCTGCGTGGCGGAGCTTCCATCGCTGGCGGGTCTCGCGCGGCGCGCGGCGGAGCGCATCCTCGTGCTGCCAGTCTCCTCCGATCGCGGGGGCGCCAAGGTGGTGGAGGCCTTCTACGCCAGCCACGGCATCACGGGGCTGCCGGTGCTGATCGACACGGACGCGGCTTTGATGCACGCTTTGGGCGTCCGTGGCCTACCGACGACCTACGTGATCGATGCTGCCAGCCGGATCGTCGGCAAGGAGGAAGGCGGGATGAACTGGGACACGGCGGCGGCGGTGGATGCGGTGCGCGCGCTGGCTGGGACGGGGCAAGCCTGAACCTCACGCGCGTGTGGGTTCGCACGTCTGTGATAATGTGCGTATTAGAAACCTTGCTTTGTCGCCGCAATACCGTTAATCGATACGATCTCGTAAGATCGAAGGAGCCTGGCCCTTGCAAGCCGCAAGCCCCCTGGACGGCACGGGCGTGTCCGCGACCCGGCCGGCACATGCGAACCTGACCGCTCCGGCCCTGGTCGCGGCCTCGCTTCGCCTCGGGGAGGGACGGCTCTGCGTCGACGGCGCGCTGATCGTGGCGACGGGTGTGCATACCGGGCGCTCGGTGCAGGACAAGTTCGTGGCGGACGAGCCCTCGGTCCGCGACGAGGTTTGGTGGGGGCGGATCAATCAGCCGCTTCCGGCCGAACGGTTCGCGATCCTGAAGGCGCGGGTGCAGGCCTACCTGCAAGGGCAGGAGCTGTTCGTGCAGGATTTGTACGCGGGAGCCGATCCGGCGCAGCGCGTGCGGGTCCGGCTGGTCACGACGGGCGCCTGGCAGGCCCTGTTCGCGCGCAACGTGTTCATCCGCCCCCCGGAAAGCGAACTGGCCGATTTCCAGCCCGACTATGTGATCCTGCACGCGCCGCGCTTCCAGGCGGACCCGGCGATCGACGGGGTGCGCAGCGGCACCGCCGTGGCGCTGTCGTTCGAGCAGCGCACCATCGTCATCGCCGGCACCGAATACGCGGGCGAGATCAAGAAGTCGATCTTCACCGTGATGAACTGGCTCGCCCCCGAGCGCGGCGTGCTGCCCATGCATTGCAGCGCCAACATGGGGGAGGCCGGTGATGTCGCCTTGTTCTTCGGCCTGTCGGGGACCGGCAAGACCACGCTATCGTCCGATCCATGCCGCAAGCTGATCGGCGACGACGAGCACGGCTGGGGAGAGGACGGGGTCTTCAACTTCGAAGGCGGCTGCTACGCCAAGGTCATCAACCTCTCGCGGGAGGCCGAGCCGGAGATCTGGTCCGCCACCCACCGGTTCGGGACGGTGCTGGAGAACGTGGTCGCGGATGCCCACGGCAATCTCGACCTGGCGGACAAGTCCCTCACCGAGAACACGCGCTCCTGCTACCCGGTCGAGTACATCCCGAACGTGGTCATCCCTGGGCGCGGCGGGCATCCGCGCAACGTCGTGATGCTCACCGCCGATGCGTTCGGCGTACTGCCGCCGATCGCCAAGCTGACGCCGGCACAGGCGATGTACCATTTCCTCTCGGGCTACACGGCCCGGGTCGCCGGGACCGAGAAGGGGCTGGGGACTGAGCCGCAGGCGACCTTCAGCACCTGTTTCGCCGCGCCCTTCCTGCCCCGCCGGCCGGAGGTGTACGGGCGGATGCTGGAGCGGATGATCCGCAAACACCAGGCCGATTGCTGGCTGGTCAACACCGGCTGGACCGGCGGCGCCTACGGGATCGGCCGGCGCATGAGCATCCGCCACACCCGCGCCCTGCTCAACGCCGTGCTCGACGGATCGCTGGCGCGCGGCGCGTTCCGCCGCGACCCGCTCTTCGGCCTCTTGATTCCCGATTCGGTGCCTGGCGTCCCGGCCGAGGTGCTGGATCCCCGCCAAGCCTGGGCGGACAAGGCGGCCTATGACCGCGCGGCGCGCGCCCTGGTGGCGCGCTTCGAGGCGAACTTCGCCAAGTTCGAGGCCGCGGTGGGAGAGGACGTGCGCGCCGCGGCGATCCGCGCCGCGGCGTGAGTAGGCTCAACTCCCTCTCCGCCCTCGGGGGCGGAGAGGGTCGGGGTGAGGTGGGGGAAATACAAGCATCCGGCGCGGAGGCTGCAATACGTCCAGAGTCCGCATTCTTCTCCAGAAGTCGCATGAACCGCCGACGCCGCTCAACATTGGTGCCCTCGCGGGGTCGTCTCTGGAACCCCCACCTCACCCCAACCCTCTCCGCTCCGAGGGGCGGAGAGGGGGCCAGGCCGCGCATCCAGGCACATGCCTATGGCACTCGCCCCAACTGAAGCCCCCGACGGCGTTCCCCTCCCCCAGCGTTATTGGGCGATCACCACCATCCTGCTCGGCCTGGCGCTCGCCGTGCTGGACGGCGCCATCGCCAATGTCGCGCTGCCGACGATCGCCACCGATGTCCATGCCAGCGCGTCGGACTCCATCTGGATCGTCAACGCCTACCAGCTCACGGTGACGATCTCGCTGCTGCCGCTTGCCTCGCTGGGAGAGATCATCGGCTACCGGCTGATCTACCGATGGGGACTGGTGGTGTTCACCCTCGCCTCGGTGGGGTGCGCGCTGTCCGGCTCGCTCGGCACGCTCGCCCTCGCGCGGGTCATCCAGGGCTTCGGCGCGGCCGGGATCATGAGCGTGAACGGGGCGCTGGTGCGCTTCATCTATCCGCGCCGGATGATCGGGCGCGGCTTCGGCATCAACGCCACCGTGGGCTCCATCTCAAGCGCGGTCGGCCCGACCGTCGCGGCGGCGATCCTCTCGGTCGCGAACTGGCCCTGGCTGTTCGCCGTCAACCTGCCGATCGGGGCGGCGGCGATCGCGATGGCCTGGCGCGCGCTGCCGAGGACGCCCACCTCGGGCCAGCGCTTCGACGTGTCGAGCGCGCTGCTCAGCGCCGTTGTCTTCGGCACGCTCATCACCGGGATCGACGGCCTCGGCCATGGCGAGCGGCCGTCAGTCGTGCTGGTGCAGTTGCTGGTCGCGGCGTGCGTCGGCGCCCTGCTGGTGGTGCGCCAGCTCAGCCGCTCCGCGCCGCTCCTGCCCGTCGATCTGATGCGGATCCCGCTGTTCGCCTTGTCGGTCGCGACCTCGGTGTGCAGCTTCATGGCGCAAGGCATGGCCCTGGTCGCGCTGCCCTTCCTGTTCGAGACCACGCTCGGGCTGAACGCGGTCCTCACGGGGGTGCTGATGACGCCCTGGCCGCTCACGGTCGCGCTGATCGCGCCGTGGTCCGGCCGGCTCGCCGACCGCTATCCGGCGGGCTTGCTCGGCGGTTGCGGGCTCGCCGTGATGGCGGCGGGCCTTGGCCTGCTGGCCGCGCTGCCGGCGCAGCCCGCCCTGCCGGACATCGTCTGGCGCATGGGGATCTGCGGCATCGGGTTCGGATTCTTCAACACGCCCAACAACCGGGCGATCCTGATCTCGGCGCCCCGCGCCCGCTCCGGCGGGGCGAGCGGAATGCAGGCGACGGCCCGCCTCCTGGGCCAGACCATCGGGGCGGCGGTGGTGGCGCTCGTGTTCGGCGTGTCGGCGGCGCAGGGGCCGAGGACCGTGCTGACGGTCGCGACCGGCATCGCCGCCCTCGCCGCGCTGGTGAGCTTCACGCGGATGGCGCAGCCGCGCGGTCCAGCGAGACCATAGCCCGCCGCTTTTTCATGTCTGACCTGCGTGCTATGCGTAACTCTGTCCGCCGACGCCGGCCTCAAGCAATCCAACCCTGCCCGTTGGCCGGCCGGGCAGCCGGGAGGTCGCCCATGCCAAGCCTATCGCGCCGCCGCGCCCTGCAAGTCTCCGCCGCCGCGAGTGCCTTGCCGCTGATCAACATCCACACGGCCAGCTCCGCCGGCCGCCTGTCGCTCGCCTTCTGGGACCATTGGGTGCCCGCCGGCAACGCGGCGATGCAGAAGGTGGTCAATGCCTGGGCGGAGAAGAACCACGTCGATGTCAAGCTCGATTTCCTGAGCGCGGTCGGCAACAAGATCGACGTGACCATGAGCGCCGAGGCAATGGCGCGGTCCGGCCACGATGTCTTCGCCTTCGACCAGTGGACCGTCCATCAATGGGCCGATCGGTTGATGCCGGTAGACGACGTGGTGCAGTCGTTGATCGCCGAGAACGGTCCCGTCATCGAGGGCGTGGAGTATCTCAGCAAGGTCAAGGGCCACTGGATGGCGGTGCCGAGCGGCTCCGGGACCACGGTGCTGGTTCCGTGCGGGCGGATCAGCATGTTGAAGAAGTTCGCCGGGATCGACCTGGAGGCGCTCTACCCGGCCCACGAGGTCAGTCCGCCCGAGGCGCCGTCCTGGACTTATGACGAGCAGTTGCGGGCCGCGGCCGCGTGCAACAAGGCTGGGTTCCCGTTCGGCCTCGGCTGCGGAGTCACCACCGACTCGGTGCTGACCTGGGGTACGACCTTCGGCGCGTTCGGCGCCGACCTTGTTGATGCCAAAGGCAATGTGACGGTCGATTCCGACAACGTGCGCGCGGCGCTTGAATATGCCAAAAAGCTGGTTGCTTTCCTGCCGCCCGACACGGTGAGCTACGACGACGCCTCCAACAACCGGGCGCTGATCTCGGGCAAGAGCGCGATGATCTGGAACCCGCCCTCGGCCTGGGCGGTGGCCAAGCGCGACGCGCCGCAAGTGGCCGCCGATTGCTGGACCTTCCCCAACCCCGCCGGGCCGAAGGGTCGGTTCATCCCGTTCCGCGGCTATTTCTGGGGCATCTGGAGCTTCGCCCAGAACAAGCCCGCCGCGAAGGAGCTACTGCACTACCTAATGCAGCGCCCGCAGGTGGAGTTCCTGGATGTCGCGACCTCCGGCTACGACATCCCGCCGTTCAAATCGATGTCGAATTTCACGGTCTGGTCCGAAGTCGAGCCGCCGAAGGGCACGGTGTTCAACTATCCCCCGCGCCCGTGGCATCAATCGATTTCCTACGTTCCCGGCATGTCCGCGCCCCCCGACATCGCCGTGCAGATGTGGAATCGCGGCACCATCCCGACCATGGTCGCCAAGCTGGTCAGCGGCCAGAAACCGGAGCAGGCCATCGCCTGGGCGAGGAACGAGCTGGAAGGTTTCATTTGATGCTGAGCTCTCTCCGCCCCAGAACAGTAGGGCGGAAAAGCGCAGCGCATTCCGCCGCTTGATCACACGCCGGTGTATGGCGGAATGCGCTGGCGCTTTTCCGCCCTACACCCTGCACCCCTTTGTCCAATGGGTCAGCATTTATGACCGCTGGTACAACGCGGAGTAGACGACGAATCGCCGTGGCTCCCTCTGCTCAAGGCCGCTCCTTCTCGGGCGGCAGCTCGTCGCCCGGCCGCGGCGGCTCGCCGCCCTCGCGCGACATGAGCCGGTCGAACGCCGCCCAGTCCGCCCGCCCACGCCGAGAGGTGAAGTAGTCAGCCGTCCGCAGCGCCGCGACCTTCTCGGCCACCGCAGTTGCGACAAACTGGTTGAGGCTCGTGCCCTCAGCGGCGGCGAGCCTCTCTGCCTCCGCCTTAATCGAGAGGGGCAGGCGGAGGGGGTAAGTCGAAATCCTCGTCGTCATGCGCGCGTCCTCCGGATAGTGTCTGCTGGCGGGAGCACCTCTACCCCAAAGCGCCCCGCCGCAGGGAGGAAGTGGCGCCGGTTGAAGGTGACGATCGCCGCCGCGCGCCCGTTCACGGCGGCCTCCAGCACCAGCTCGTCGCCAGGGTCGCGGAGCTGCGGGCGCCAGAGAAACCAGGTCTCTACCGGCTCCATGAGGTCCACCAGGGCGTCGAGGAACACTGCGAGGTCGGTGGGGCCAAAGCCTGCGGCCTCCGCGTGCTCCGGCCGGGCGCAGACCGCCTCGTATTCGAGGCAGAGAGGGGCGGTCGCCAACAGCGTGGCGCGGCCGGCGCGCGTGGCCCGCAGCAGGGCGGCCGAGGCCCCGTTCGGACTGCGCATTGCCGCCACCACCGAGTCCGTGTCCATCACTAGCCGCACACCCCCTAGCAGATCACATCACGGGTGATGTGTCACTCTAGCGGGCCGGGATCAAGCAGGCGAGGGAAGGGACTGTTCGATTCCACCGATGGCGTTTGCCCGCTCCCCTTGCCTTGACTTGCCAGGCCAACAGGTTGCGCGACAAGAGGGCGCGGCCACATGCCGCAAGTCGGATTGGCAGGGGCGGGCATGGACAGCACGACGGTTGCGGCGGCGGATCATGCGGCACGGAATTGGCGTTTCGGCGGCGGCGCCCCCATGCGCCGGGGCGATGACGCGTACCGGGCGATGTTCAGCCGGATGCTGCTGGACACGTTCAACCCCTACAAGCCGGCGGTGATCGACTGGCCCGCGCTGGACCCGGAGGCGCGGCAGCGGCTGATCTCGCTGCCGATCTGGGACATCGCCGTGCAGACCGAGGGCCGCGCCCGGCTGCGCATCCTCTCCTACGCGCGCCGGATCGACGATAAGCTGCTGCGCGAGGCGTTCGAGCTGATGGGCTTCGAGGAGGGCCGCCACAAGGAGGTGCTGTCGCACCTCGTGCGCGCCTATGGGATCGAGCTGGACCCTGAGCCCGAGTACCACGAGCCCCGCGACCCCGAATGGGGCTTCATGGTCACGGGCTATTCCGAGTGCATCGACAGCTTCTTCGCCTTCGGCCTGTTCGAGCTGGCCCGCCGCTCGGGCTATTTCCCGCCGGAGCTGGTGGAGACCTTCGAGCCGGTGATCCAGGAGGAAGGCCGCCACATCCTGTTCTTCGTCAACTGGATCGCCTGGCACAAGCGCACCATGCCGCTGTGGCGGCGGCCTTGGTTCCTTCTCAAGACCATGGCCGTGTGGGCGTTCCTGCTGCGCGAGCGCATTGGGCTGGCGCGCGATGTCGGCGCGGGCGGCAAGGAGGACGCGAACTTCACCGTTCAGGGCGCGAGCACGGTGGGCGGGGAGATCGACACCGCCGAACTGATGCGCATTTGCCTGGCCGAGAACGACCGGCGCCTCGGCGGCTACGACCCACGCCTGCTGCGCCCGACCACGGTGCCACGGCTGGTGCGCCTGGCGCTGCGGGTCATGGGTGGGTGGCAGCGGGTCAGGCGCGCGTGACCCCTCTCCCCGGCCTCTCCCGCAAGGGGAGGGGTGAAACGGCGCGGCAACACAGTCAGCCTAAAGGAAGTCTAGCCACTCCATCGAGAATTCAAAACCGTCCTCATCACGGCCCTTGGGCACGAGGTCGAGGAATTGGCGGGCGCGGTTCAGCGCCCGTCGGTTCCCAGATCGTCCGAATACCCGGCCTTCAGACGGGACCACTGGGAGGTGGGACGCCCATTGCTCCGCAGCGTGTCCATATTGTCCCCTTGGGGCCAGCCGGTCGGCGAGTCCTCCCACGTCTCCTGCCGCCCGTAGACGGTCAAGTCGAGCAACCGGTAGCTGTAGTCCATGGCCTCGACGCCGCGCAGCGTCGTCCAGTAAGTCTCAAAGACCTTAGATCCTTGTCGCAAGTAGCAAACGATGTGCATCATGCCCACCCGGCGCCCAACCAGGAGGGTGTCGAGCGAGTCCTGTGCCGAGTACCAAGGCATCTCCCAACCCATGAAGTCACGGTACCGGGCGCTCTCTTCGAACGGACCTTGGCAGAACACGGCAAAAGTGACGTTGCGAGAATGGATATATGACAGCTCGCGGACCTGCGACGTAACCCAGGTACATCCTTCGCACTGCTCCGGCGCAGGCTGGCCGGTATGCCACATGAAGTAGTATGCGATGAGCATCCGGCGTCCCTCGAACGCGTCCAACAGTGTCACCGGGCCATGTTCGCCAATGAGCGGTGTGGCGCCATTCACTTCCACCATGGGGAGCCGTCGGCGGGCGGCCGCAATGGCGTCGCCTTCTCTTGTGTGAGCCTTCTCCCGGACCCGCAATGCGTCCAGCTCCGCCTGGAATGTGCTCCGATCGACTACTTTGGGCGCCGCGAGTTCGTCTCTCCTGATATCATTCATCGTTCTCTCCCTTGCTACACAGGCTTCTGGTGGAGGCGTTCCGGAAACCTAACGGCCCTGCGTCCCTGACGGCTGGACTGATCCCTTGCTGGACGGAGGTGCCGAGGGTCGCGCGGGCCGCAGATCAGGCTCAGCCAAGGCGGCGAATGGAACGCGCTCATGAGCAGGTACATGAAGACCATTCCGCTCAGCGGCACCCCGTGCCCGGACGAACAGAGACTGTCCATCGGGCTCCCGCCCAGACCCGTCAGCAGGGCCATGATCGCGAAGGTCGGCGTGGCGGCCAGACGCAGCCATCCGGCCAGGCCGAGGGCCGCCGTGGCGCCCTCGTCATCACGGCTCGCGCCACCGGTCGAGTGGGCGGGATGGGCCTGGGTCATGCTTTCGCCTCTGCGTCGCGCTTTCGGAAGGCGGCTTCTCCAGCGTCGGACACCTCAACCCACTTCGGGTCAGGCGCGGCCCCGGCGTCGTAGTTGTCGTGCCAGTTCCACCACTTGTACGGCGGGGTCTGGGGGTAACCCTCTGGCGAGTCCTCCCAAGTCTCCTGACGGCCGAGCGGCGTGATATCGAGGTAGCTCCACGTGGTTCCCAGGGCCTCATCGCCACGGTTGTTGATGAAGTAGGTGCGAAACACGCGCTCGCCGTCGCGGAAGAAC
>DATFDN010000152.1:0-15670 GCA_035252035.1 Acetobacteraceae bacterium
CGACGAGCACGGCATGGCCAAAGAGGTCGAGCGCAAGCTCGCGGTCGCCCAGCGCCTGGTCGACTTCGCCTGCGGCCGCTTCGGCCTGAAGCCGCACGACCTGCTCATCGACCCGCTGACCTTCACCATCGCCACCGGCAACGAGGATGATCGCAAGCTGGCGCAGTGGACGCTGGAAGGGATCGCGGCGATCCGTGCCGAATTCCCGGACATCCAGATCATTTTGGGACTGTCGAATGTCAGCTTCGGGCTGAACCCGGCGGCGCGCGCGGTGCTGAACAGCGTGTTCCTGGATCACGCGGTGCGCGCCGGGATGACCGGTGCGATCGTGCATGTGTCGAAGATCCGGCCGTTGCACATGATCGCACCCGAGGAGGTGAAGGTCGCCGAGGACCTGATCTTCGATCGCCGTTCCGACGGCTACGATCCATTGCAGCGCATCCTGGAGATCTTCGCCGATCGCAAGGCCGCCGATGCCACGGCGAAGAAGCGCGCTGATACGGTAGAGGGGCGGCTGAAGGACCGCATCGTCGATGGCGATCGCAAGGGACTGACCGACGACCTGGACGAGGCGCTGAAGACGCTGCCGCCGCTGGATGTCATCAACACGGTGCTGCTCGACGGCATGAAGGTGGTGGGTGACCTGTTCGGCGCCGGCAAGATGCAGCTTCCGTTCGTGCTGCAAAGCGCCGAGACGATGAAGGCGGCGGTGGCGTATCTGGAACCCTTCATGGAGCGGGTCGAAGGCCAGGAGAAGGGCACCATCGTGCTCGCCACCGTGAAGGGCGACGTACACGACATCGGCAAGAACCTGGTTGACATCATCCTGACCAACAACGGCTATCGCGTGGTCAATCTGGGCATCAAGGTGCCGCTGACCGACATGCTGACCGCGGCGAAGGAACACCAGGCGCATGCCATCGGCATGTCGGGGCTGTTGGTGAAATCGACCGTGGTGATGCGCGAGAACCTGGAGGAGATGACGCGCCAGGGGCTGGAGGTTCCGGTGCTGCTGGGCGGTGCGGCGCTGACGCGGGGCTATGTGGAGGATGACTGCGTCCGCGCCTATGCCTGCGGCCGCGTCGCCTATGCGCGCGACGCATTCGACGGGCTGCACCTGATGGACAAGGTGACCGGCAACGCGTTCGACGATTACTTGGCCGCGGTGCAGGCGAAGCGCGTCGGCAAGGCGCGCAATCCGTCGCGCACGCTGGGCCAGGCGGACGCGCGCGCATTCCGTCCGGTGGATGTCGGCGCGGTGCAGGAGCGACGTCGCCGGCTGACGCGCGATGTGCCGGTCTCCGCGCCGCCGTTCTGGGGTGCGCGAACGATCGAGGCAGCGCCGAAAGCGATCGTGCCGTTCGTCAACGAACGCAGCCTGTACCAGTTCCAGTGGGGTTTCCGAAAACAGGGCCGCTCGCTGGACGACTTCCTGGGCTGGGCGAAGCAGGAGCTGCGTCCAGTGATGCGGCGGATGCTGGCATTGTGCGAGGCTGAGGACATTCTGAAGCCGCAGGCCGCCTATGGTTATTGGCTGGCGGCGGGGCAGGGCAACGACCTGATCATCTTCGATCAGGACGGCAGCACGGAACTCGCGCGCTTCACCTTGCCACGCCAGCCGAAGCAGGACGGTGAGTGCATCGCCGACTTCTTCCGCGACGTGGACGATGCGGAACGCGATGTGATCGCGCTGCAGGTGGTCACGGTCGGGCAGAAGGCGTCGGAAACCGCGCGCGCCTGGTTCGAGGACAATCGCTACCAGGACTATCTGTATCTACACGGGCTATCGGTGGAGATGGCCGAGGCGATGGCGGAATACGTACACAAGCGGATTCGCGCCGAGTTGGGCTTTGCCTCGGACGATGATCGCGAGATGGAGAAGATGCTGTCGCAGGGCTATCGCGGTTCGCGTTACTCCTTCGGCTATCCGGCCTGTCCGCGGTTGGAGGATCAGGCGCCGATCCTGTCCCTGCTGGGTGCGGAGCGCATCGGTATATCGCTGTCCGAGGAGTTCCAGTTGCACCCCGAGCAGTCCACCAGCGCGATCGTGGTGCTCAATCCGCACGCGAAGTATTTTTCGGTGTAGGTTGATAGCAACGCCCGTCGTGAAAGCCGACGGGAACCATCCGGGGAGCAGCCGCAGCGAACTGACCGACATGGACTGTAAGCGCCGGCCTTCTCACAGTGCGGTCATGCCACCGTCGACGAAAAGCAGGGCGCCGGTGATGTAGGAGGCATCGTCGGACGCCAGGAACAGGATGGCGGCGGCGACCTCCTCGGCCCTGCCAGGGCGCTTCAACATGGTGCTTTGTGCGGCCTTGGCGTTGTATTGCTCGATGGTCTCGCCGGCCGCCGCGATGCGGCGCTGGTGGAACGGCGTGAAGATCGGGCCCGGGCCGACGGCGTTCACACGAATACCCTCCGGGGAGTGGTCGGCGGCGAGCGCCCGCGTCAAGCCCGCGACCGCAGCCTTTGTGGTGTCGTACTGCAGGTTGCCGCCGCCCGCGACGACGGAACGTACCGAGGCGACATTGACGATGGCGCCGCCATTGTTGCGGCGCATCAGCGGAACCGCCGCCTTGGCACAGAAGACGTAGCTCATCAGGTTGACGCTGAGGATCTCGTTCCAGCTCGCCGCGCTCGCTTCATCCACCTTCTCGTATTTGCGGATGCCGGCATTGTTGACGAGGATGTCGAGGCGGCCGAACTGCTGCGCCGCACCGTTGGCAAAGGCGAGGCATGCGGCCTCGGTGCCGACGTCGGCCTGCGTGAAGGCGACCTTCGCCCCGGCCGCCTCGAGCTCGGCCGCCACCCGCCGGCCGCGCTCGCCGTCGCGATCGCAAAATGCGACGCTCGCGCCCTCGGCGACAAAACGCCTGACCGTCGCCTCGCCGATCCCCGATGCTCCGCCGGTCACCGCTGCAACCTTGCCGTCGAGCCTACCCATAGTCGCCACCTTCATTGCCTTGCGAAACAGACATTCACGATACGTCGTCTGCCGCCGCCTGCCACCGCTTTGTTGAGGCGGCGCCACGTCGCCACCCGCTTTCAGAACCCGCACGATCGCCTCTCTCGGTCTATGGTAGGCTGACCCCTCAATTTCGACGCCGATCGAGGCGGGCAGGGTGGACATGGACTATCCGTACGATCTCGGCTCCTATTCCCGGAAGGTGACGACTACCTCGGCGGACGCGCAACGCTGGTTCGACCGCGGTCTGAACTGGTGCTTTGGCTACCATCACGAGGAGGCTGTCGCATGCTTTCAGAAAGCGCTGGAAGCTGATCCGAACTGCGCCATGGCGCATTGGGGCATCGGCTACGCGTCCGGGCCGAACTACAACTTTCCCTGGGAGCTGCAGGATCCCGCCGGCAAGGCTGCGGCGCTCGCCCGCGCGTATGATGCCGCGCATGCCGCGCTCGCCCTCGGCGACCATACGACGGCGCCGGAACGTGCCCTGATCGAGGCGCTGCCCGCCCGCTACCCGCAGCGCGATCCGATCGGCGACCAGCGTCCGTGGAACCACGCGTTTGCCGATGCCATGCGGCTTGCGCATCAGGCGCATCCCGAGGATCTGGATCTGCGCGCCATTTTTGTCGAAGCCATCCTCAACCGCACACCCTGGCGCATGTGGGATTTGCGGACCGGCGCGCCCGCGCCCGGTGCCGGAACGATCGAAGCGCGCGAGGTGCTCGAGTCCGCCTTCCGCGATCTGCCCGGGGCGATGAACCATCCGGGTCTGTTGCACCTTCACGTCCATTTGATGGAGATGTCGCCGCATCCCGAGGCGGCGCTGACAACGGGCGACCGCCTGCGCGAACTGACCCCCGATATGGGCCACCTGACGCACATGCCGACCCACATCGACATACAATGCGGCCATTACCGCGACGCGATGCACTGGAACCAGAAGGCGATCGTCGCGAACCGCAAGTTCTATGATCGTGCAGGGCCGATGAATTTCTATTCCGGCTACCGGATACACAATTACCATTTCGCTGCTTACGGCGCGATGTTCCTCGGCCAGTACGCCCCCGCAATCGCTGCCGCCAACGAGCTGATCGAGACGATGCCCGAGGAGATGCTGCGCATTCCCTCGCCGCCGATGGCCGATTTCTTCGAGAGCTACGTTTCTATCAGACAACACGTCTTCGTACGGTTCGGCAAATGGCACGAGATCATCGCGCAGGAGCTGCCGCCCGATCGCGAGCTCTACTGCAACACGACGGCAATGATCCATTACGCCAAGGGCGTCGCCCACGCCGCACTGGGCGCGGTGCCGGCGGCGGAAGCCGAACAGGCGCTGTTCCGCGAGGCCGCGAAACGGGTGCCCAAGTCACGCTACCTGCACAATGTACCTTGCGTGCAACTCCTGGAAGTGGCCGAGGAGATGCTTGCAGGGGAGATCGCCTACCGCCGCGGCGAGCATGACACGGCCTTTACCCATCTTCGCGCCGCGACCGCCCTTGAGGACAACCTGCCCTATGACGAGCCTTGGGGCTGGATGCAGCCGGTCCGCCATGCGCTCGGCGCGCTTCTTCTGGAGCAGGGCCGTGCCGCGGAGGCCGAGTCCGTTTACCGCGAAGATCTTGGCCTGGGCGGTACGCTGCCCCGCGCCCAGATCCATCCGGACAACCTGTGGGCCCTCCGTGGCCTGATGGACTGTCTGCAGCGGCGCGGCGAGCTTGCGGAGTCGGCGCTGATCCGACAGCGCGTGGAGTTCGCCGCCGCCCGCGCCGATCAACCCGTGTCGGTGTCGTGCTTTTGCGCGGGCGGAAAGACCGCCTGAGCGGCGGTATCATTGTCGAACAATTCCTATGGACTGCGCTGCCTTCACCGGGAACCCAGGAGGAATGCCCATGGCGTTTGTCAGATGTTATACCGGCACGGATGGTCAGTCACACTTTGAGGACCTGGACCTGCTCCCATCTGCCGTGGAGAGGTCAATCGAGCAGGCTGCCAGCAGTATCACCTTCACGCGTTCGCCCAACGGCCGTTTCAGCGATTGGCACAATGCGCCGCGCCGCCAGTACGCTATTTTCCTCTCCGGAGGCCAGATGGAGGTCGTGATCGGCGATGGGACCACGCGGCGGTTCGGCCCCGGAGACGCCGTCCTGTTCGAAGACCTCACGGGACAAGGGCACACCAGCCGGAGCGTCGGTGGGGACCGCCTGACCGTTATCGTGCCCCTGGCGGATTAGCCTCCTCCCGCGGGTGATGTACCCGATGGCGGCGGATAATGATTTCATCCCGCAAACGGGTCGCTCATGCTCGTTGGAAGCGATTGATAGGCCAAGGTGTGTATCACACCGGCAAGGGGCCCACATTAGGGAGAGCCAAGGGTAGAGGGAGAGGCCAGCCGCCAAGCCGGAAATTGGAAGGGAACAAACATGGCTCAGAAGATTCGCTACAACAAGATCATCGACCTCCTCGAGCACGGCAAGCCGGTTTTCAGCACCAGCACGGTCCCTAACGGCAGTCTGGATGACCTGACCTACATTGCTGATGCCGACTACGACGCGGTCATCATTGAAATGGAACACGAGGGTTTCAGCTTCACCACCCTGCGTACCTCCCTGCAAGTGCTGCTGAACCGCAAAAGGATTGCCGAAAAGGGCAACCTGCAACCCGACGTGGTGCCGATGGTCCGGATTCCTCCGAACGCCCGCGAGCGCAACCAGTGGGTGATCAAGCAGGCGCTGGACACCGGCGTGTATGGTCTGGTGTTGCCCCACCTGAGCACCGTGGAGGACGCCCAAGCCGCAGTCGCGGCGGCACGGTATCCCCAGGTGCCGGGGGTGCAAGACTTTGCGCCGGCTGGGGAGCGCGGTTGGGGCAATCGCATCGCCTCCCGATATTGGGGCCTGACCCCGCAGGAATACTACGACGCCGCCGACCTCTGGCCCCTCGACCCTGAGGGCAATATCTTACTGATGGGCATCGTCGAAGAAGCGGAAGGGGTGCAGAACATACGCGACATTTTGCGTCAGGTGAGGGGCATCGGCGCCATCTGGGCAGGCCCCGGGGACATGTCGGTGTCGATGGGATTGCGGGGCCAGGCCAGTCACCCGGCCGTGCAAGAAAATCTGCTGCGCGTCCTCGCCGCCTGCAAAGAGTTCGGCGTCCCCTGTGCGACGGGAGCCACGGCTGATGACGTGGCGATGCGCCTGGAGCAAGGCTTTCGCATCATCATGACCGCTCCGGTGAGAAGCACGCCGGGGCTGGTCGAGGGGCGCCGCCTCGCCGCCCGTTGATGCCCTGTCTCTCGTGCACCGCGGGAGTGTGGCAATAGCGGCGTCGCTCCGAGTTTCCGCGTGGATCATACCGCGATCGGCACGGGCCACCGCAGGTTGTCGATCGGGGTGATCCGTTAGCGTCAACAGAGGCCGCTATCGCCGGCGTCATCGGTTTCAGCTCGGCTCGCGAATGTCTGGAAACGGCGCATCGTCGTCATTCGAGCGCGCCCCGGCAAAGGTCATCCGACCGGAGAGCGCAGCGATGTCGCGGCTTTCTGGATCGGCGCGGCGATCGGCATACAGTCGGCTGTGGCCGAGTGGTCGGCGCGGCAGTCGCTGCCGCCGCCGCGCCGCAAGTCGCGAGAGCGGGAGGGGGCGGGTAGACCTCCCTGCGAAAATCGGCCGGCCTGCTTCAAAAGAGATCGAGCGCGCCGTAAAAAATCAGCCTATCGCCTCTATCGGCGTGGGACCGCCAACGCGGGGCTGTACATGGTCGCAACACATCGGCTGTTTATACAAACGCGATACATTCCGGTGAAAACTCCAACGGCAGTCATTCCGTGGGTTGCTGGCGAACCGGAGAGTCAGACCCACCACGACTGTTTGTCACTCTTCTCTCGCCATGCCATTACCGGAATACTGTCACGGCCGCCCAAAGAAAACAATCGCAGCGGCATCGTAGTCGCTGGCGCCGAAGCTCGCTCTAAACTGGGTTGGTGGACGGATGCCGCTCAGACCAGCTTCTCGATCCGGCATGGATAGCAGCGGTGCGAGGCAGCGCCGCTGACCGGGTCGGCCGCATCAACGCCGATCGCCAAGTTGATGTTGGCGCCGTCGGGATCGAGCGCATCGTACCCTGGTAGGCGCAGTTCCGAGCAGGCTTGCCACCAGCCGTGCTGGGCTGCGACGATGCCGTCGGCCAGGGTTGAATTGAGCCGCGCCCGCGCCCGCACCCGGCCGTGTGGCGTCGTAATCACCAGCCAATCGCCCTCGCCAATGCCGCAGGAAGCCGCAGTCCCATGGCTGAACTCGGCGACCGGGTCGGGCTCCAGCCGGCGCAGCCGGGCCAGGTTGCGATGCTGGCTGTGGCAATAGAGCGGTGTCTTCACCGTGGTCAGCGTCATCGGAAAGCCGTCTGCCTGGGCAAGGGGCGCTCGGAACTCGGGCAATGGCGGTTCACCAATCGCCGGCAGCACGGTGGAAAAGATCTCGACCTTGCCGGATGGCGTGGCGAAGCCGGCATCACGGTATTTCTCATAACCGGTTTCAAGCGGCACGCGGACCCCGCGGGGATTGGCCCGCAATCCCTCCAAGCTGAGGCCGCTTGGCCCGAGGTGATGATCGAGCGCCGCCTCGATATTGCCGTGCCAGAAATGCTCCCCGAGGCCGAGACGAACCGCCAAATCGAAAACGATATCGAGATCCGCGCGCGCCTCGCCGCGCGGCGCGACCGCGGCCGGGCGGAACTGCACTAGTTCACAGGCATCTTGATCCAGCCCGAAGCCGATGCGCAGCCCCTCGCGCTCCCAGGCGCTGGCGACCGGCAGAACGATATCGGCGTAAGCGGCCGTCGGGGTTAAGTAAAGGTCGCTCTGGACATGAAATTCGAGGCGGCGCAGCGCCTCGGCTCCGCGCGCGGCATCAGCGTGCGACAGCAGCAGATTGAGCCCGAAGCCGACCAGAGCGCGAACCCGATAAGGCTCCGCCTCGATTACGGCGCGGTACAGATCATCGGAGAGGATCCAGCCCGACGTGCCTATACCGAGCGGGCGCGCAGCCAGCCCGAGCGCCTTCTGCCACTGCTCTGCATCGCGCAATTCGTTCCCCGAGACGTCGTTGACCGGCACCTGCGCGAAGTGGACATTACCGCCCGGCACATCGATGCTGCCGGTCAATGCGTGCAGGATGGCGATCGCCCGATCGGTTTGCGTCGCATTGCTTTGCTGTTCCAGACCGGTCCAGGTGAAATGCGCCACTGGGCGATGTTGCCACAGCAATCGCGCCGCGGCACGGATCGCATCGGCATCGACGCCGGACAGCCGGGCCGCGATCTCCGGCGACATCGCGCGGCATCGCGCGGTATAGAGATCGAAGGCCGGCCGGCAGGCGATCGCACCGTCACGGCCGGCAATCATGAACGAGCCGGACAGCGCAAGCCTCACCGGCGGTTCGTCATAGGCACGAGCCGCAAGATCATAGCGCAGCACCGTCCCGCGCCCCTCGTCCCAAGCGACAAAGCCGTCGCCGCCGCTCTCGGCCAGCATATCGGCGCCCAGCAGCGCGCCGTCGCTCTCGCGCACCAGAAACGGACCGTTGGTCCATTGCCGCACGAACCCAATGTCAAACCAGCCCTCGTTGATCATGACCCCGGCAATTGCCAGCGCGACGGCTGCGTCTGTGCCGGGGCGCACCTGGAGCCAGCAATCGGCCTTGACCGCGAAGCCGACATGCCGCGGATCGACAACGATCAGCTTGGCGCCGCGGGCGCGCGCCTCTGCAATCCTGGTCGCGGCGGCGAGCAGAGATGTGCTGGGATTATGGCCCCACAAGAGGATGCAGCCGGTCTGGGCATAATCGGGCATGCCGATGCCGGTACCGGTGGTGAAGGCGCGGGCAAACTGGCGGTGCCACGCGCAGATTTCCCACGAGTTGCAATTGTTCGGCGAGCCGAAGGCGTTGATCAGCCGGTCGACCCAAGGTTGCGCGTCGGAAAGAGCGGTCCCAGAGCTTGTGGTGACGCCGAATGCAACCGCTTCAGGACCGCTCTCGGCGGCGATGCGGCGCAGGGCCGTCGCCGTCTCGTCGAGCGCCTGGTCCCAGGAGATCCTCTGCCAGCCAGGGTCGGGGTGGCCCTTTGGCCGGGTTCGGCGCACGGGATAGAGCAACCGGTCGGGCGCTTCGACTAGCGCTGGCGAAGCGCGCCCCTTGGCGCAGAGAGCCTTGCCGGTCGGGTGCAATGGGTCCGGCTCGATCGCCACAAGGCGCCCGTTCTCGACGACCGCCTCGCAGCCGCACCGCGAGGCGCAGAGTGGGCAGAATGCCGGAATGCGGCGACGGGTGCTCTTGGGCATTGATACCTCAATCCAGCTGAGAGAATACCTTCGGTAGCTTTACCCATTCCGGGATGCTAACGGCAGGATCTCCCGTCGGGGGGTCTTGGGCAAGTCTAAATCGGTTCGCGAACGGGGCCTCAGTCCTGACAAGCTGCAGCAGCCTCATGGCAGCCGAAAAATGAATGTTATTGCCCCAAAGCTGTCACTGGCACCCGTAATGCACAGATGCCGTCAGAAGACTCGGCCCACATTTCCCGATTGAGATGAGCGTGCGCACACCGATGAAGCCGCTCGCCCTCAGCCCGCGAACGAAGCGGATTACGTCCCGGTGCTCACAGCGCTGGCCCGCCGGAACGTGCCTCAGCCGTCAGATCGAGGCCTATCAGGAACGCTTGCGGTTTCGGAACAGCGCGTCGGTCTCGGTCTGTAAGATATGGCCGAGGATCGCGCCATGGTAGAACGCTGAGGCGCCAATCACGGCAGTTGCTGGGATCAGGATCTGATTGATGCCGAATTGGCGCAATTGCTCGATTGGTGTGCCCCAGACGACGCCACCTATTCCCGCCCACGCCATCGCGCTCATGCACATCGGGCAGGGCTCACCAGTGGTATAGAGGATCGCCTCACCCCAGCCGCGATTGCCGTGGCGCGCGACATACTCGTTAATCGCGACGATCTCGCCATGAAAGGTCGGATTGGCGGCGCCTTTATTGACGCCGGAGGCCATGACATGACCATCCGCCGCCCGCAGGATCACCGCGCCAAACGGAAAGGCCGGATTGCCGCGCGCTTCCGCGATCGCCAGCCGCATCGCCCGTTCGTGAACAGGGAGCGGGATCACCGAGAGATCAATCGACATTTCCTGGACTGCCGAGTTGCGGGCGCAAGTTTCTGCCACTTCGAGCCGGCGGGGCAAGAAATTTGAGCCGGGCGGGTGCACTCGGGCGGCCGGAGCAATCGGGTAACCCGCCTCACGGCGCTTGAACTGATGGTTTACCTTGACCCAGGCGCACCTCTTCTGTCGTCTTCTGTCGTCATTCGCGCTTTTTGGCCCCGACGCCCCTTAAGTCGGGGTGAGCGGCACCCACAACCGGGCAATTGACGATCGGATATCAGCGAACATCTTTCTCGATACCGCGACCTCAGCCAGCCTGATGCGCTTCGTTCAAGGACACTTCCGGCCCCGAGGAATGGGAATATTCCTCAAGGAAATGATGCTCGACCTCCCAGGTGTAATCGATGCCGACGCGGTCAGCGAGCTCGACCGGCTCCAGCGCCTCGCGATAGATATAGTGCTCGGATTCGGCATCTCAGGGCCTGTTTGAGTGAAGCAAGTGGCGGAATGCGCTCCGCTTCGCTACCCCCGGCTTTCGCCGGGGCTAAAGGCTTTTCCGCCCTACAACCGTTCCCGACACGCATGGAGTGTAGGGCGGAATAGCGCAGCGTATTCCGCCGACTTCACGGCACCACCGCGACTCAAACAGGCTCTCAGGGCCTCGGGATCTGATGTTCGTAGAAGATGCCAAATTTCATGACGCTTGCTTCTCCTGCGGCGCCGGGCCGAGCTTGCAATAGGCTGTAAGGAAACGCTCGATCCGTGCTTCGAGCGGCGGCCGCATGTGCGGATGGGTGAAGACGTACAGCTCGTTGTTGCGGATTGCCGCCAGCGCCAGCGCCGCAACTGCGCTCGGCTCCATGCCGGTGCGCACCAGTTCGGCGATGTGCTCCTCGATCGGACCCGGTCTGGGCGCCGGCGGCTCGCCGTATTCCTTGGGCCAGTTGCGGCGGCTTTCGGTGATGCGCGTTCTGACCCAGCCGGGACATAGCACGCTGACCCCAATGCCGTGCGGCGCGAGCTCGACGTGCAACGCCTCGGAGAGGCCGACCACGGCGAATTTAGTCGCCGTGTAAGGGCCGAAGCCGGCGCCGGGAAGAAAGCCGGCCATCGAGGCGGTATTGAGGATGTGCCCGCCCTCGCCCTGGCTCGTCAGATGCGGCAGGAACGCGCGCACGCCATGCACCACGCCCATCAGATTGATGTCGATAACCCAGCGCCAGTCCTGGAGCGAGATGCCGTCCGCACCCGAACGGCCGCCGACTCCGGCGTTGTTGCACACGATATGCACCTTGCCGAAGGCCTCGATCGCAGCCTGGGCGGCGCGCTCGACTGCTTGGTAATCCCGTACATCGCAGGCGATGCCATGCACTTCGGGGAGATTGTCGCCCTTAAGACTCTCGACCGCCTCATTGAGCGCCTTCTCCTCGATATCGGCCAACATCACACGCGCCCCGGCTTCGGCCAGCGCGCGGCCAAGGCCTAGCCCAATACCGCTTGCGCCGCCGGTAACGAAGGCTGCCTTGCCGTGAAAATCCAGCATGCGATTCCTCCCGAGTAAATTGTTCTTTCAGCCGACATCCCCAACATAACCGGTCACATAGCGCAATTGCAGGGGCGTGAGGCAAGCCCAACGAAAAGGGGTGGCGCATGGTGAGCGCACAGGGTGTTGCACCGCGAACCCGCGGACCCAGCGGCAAAGGCCCGGTCCCAACCCTGAAACGGCCATTTTCTCAGAGTAGGGAAAATTGTGAGTTGGGTCGAACTTCGCGGTTCGATCGCGGCCCTGCGAGCGGCCGCTGCCGGCGCGAAGCCGTCCTTCGGTCGGCGGACGATGTTCGGTGGGTAACGTTCGCTATTGATGCGGCCCGCCGGTGGCGCTGACGCACCGCCGGACGAGGCGCCCGGAAGCCGATCGCCGAATCTACTGCGCCGCGGCGGCGGTTCTGGTGTCGCGGAAGGCGGGGATCACCTCCTTGGCGAACCGGTCGAGGTCTTCGAGCTGAACCTCCAGCGGGGTCCCGAGCGGCGTCGCGCAAATGACGCGATCGAGGCCGGGATAGCGCTTCTCGACCGCCTTCAATTGCGCGACGATGTCCTCCGGTCGGCCGGCGAGGAAACCGCCGGTCTTCACCGCGTCCTCGATCGTCGGCAATTTGACGGTCCCGACCAGTCGGGGGTCGCGCATCGCCGCGATCTGCTCGTCGGTCAATGCCCGCACGAGGCGCAATTCGCCGAACATCTTCATGTTCTCTTCGTAATGCGGCGCGGCCTCGCCGATCGCCTGCGCGCGGCAGGGAGCGATGTGGAGTTGGTAGCCGAGCGCCAGCCACTCGCCGAGTTGCCGCGGCTACGCATGATTATTCTGAAGCAGCGGCGTTAACTCGATTGATGATTGATCTGAGGACGACAGGCCCGGGCCGGGCCGAAATCGCCGGCTGTCCGGAATGCGGCGCGTTGCAGCGGGTAATGCCAAGCGGTGATGCGGACATTCTCTGCTACCGCTGCCGCACGCCTGTGGAGCGCGCCGCCGGGCGAAGCGCCGGCGCGGCGCTCGCCTGTGCTTTGGCTGCATTGCTGATATTGTTTCCGGCCAATCTGTTGCCGGTGCTCCGCTCGCGGCTGCTCGGCGCTTCTCTTGAAGCGCACGTGTTCGACGGCGCGATTGCCTATTGGCGAGACGGCTGGCCGCTGGTGGCGACGTTCGTCGCCCTCTTCGTCGTCATTATTCCGTTCGCGCGGTCGATGATGCTCGTGGCCGTACTCGGCAGTCTTCGCCTCGGGCGCCACGGCCGCTGGCAAGGGTTGCTGTTCCGTTACGTCGAGGATCTGCGGCCGTGGTCCCTCCCTGCGGTTTATGTGCTTGCCGGCATCGTAACCTACAGTCGCATCGCGGCCCAACTCAATATCGAGATCCTGACCGGCGGCTGGTGCTTTGTTTTCGCTGCACTGCTCCTGCTGGTCGCGGACGCCTCGCTGGATGCCCGGCGGGTCTGGCAGGAGATCCGTCCGCAAGGACCGGTTCGGGACATCTCAATGGACTGCGATGCCTGCGGCCTGATCGTTCCAACGCGCATGGAAGGTGCACGGTGCCCTCGCTGCGGGCGGCGGCTCCACGAGCGCAAGCCGCAATCGATCAGCCGAACGGCTGCACTGACGGCGGCGGCGCTGGTGCTTTACCCGATCGGGATATTTCTGCCGATGGCGCATACGATCGAGCCCACGGGGCTCGTCGAGCGCAGCGTCGTTGACGGTGTGATGGAACTGTTCGCGAAAGGCTTCTGGGGTTTCGGCGTCATCCTGTTCACGTTCAGCATAGCGATACCCCTCCTCAAGCTCATCGCACTGGGCTGGCTGATGCTCAGGATCAAATACCCTCGCGCCAAGGGGCTGGTGCTGCGGACGAAGATCCATCGCGTGCTCGCCGATATCAATCCCTGGTCGTTCACCGATCCGTTCATCGTGGCGCTGACCATACCGCTGATGTCCTATCCTGGGATCGCCGATGTCCATGCCGGTCCGGGGGCGTTGCCCTTTGCGCTGATCGTCGTGCTGACCATGCTTGCTTCGCGCTATTTCGATACCCGACTGATGTGGGACGCGGCGGAGAAGACCAATGCCTGACGACGACATCGTGGATCGCCCCAAAGCCGGTCGGCCGCCGGGCCCGGAGCCGCTTCCCCAAGCACACCGGCGCAAGACGCGCTGGCCCGGATGGGTCTGGGTCATTCCGCTTGCGGCACTGGCCTTCGGCATCTGGCTTGGCGTGCAGTATTTGGCGGGCGGATCGGGCGACGTAACCGTGCGCTTTGCCGGTGCGGAGGGGCTCACCGCCGGAGCGCCGGTTCGCTACCGGGGCGTCACGGTCGGGCATGTGAAGGCGATCGACCTTGGCGAGGATCTTCACCATGTCCGCGTCGCACTCGGGATCGATGGACCCGTCAGCGAGCATATCGGCGCCGGGACAGAGTTCTGGATCGAGCAGCCGAAGCTTGTCAACGGCCAGATCAGAAGCCTGATGGCCGGCTCGTATGTCGACGTGGAGCCGGTCGATGGCGCGCACAAAACCGTCTTCGACGGTCTCGAAGCACCGCCGGTTCTCCCGGCCGATCAGCCGGGTCGGCGCTTTATCCTGACGGCCGGCGACGCCAGTGGACTGTCGCAGGGGGCTCCGGTCCTGTACAAGGGGGTCGCGGTCGGACGCGTTCTGGGACTGCGCCTCGACAAATCGAAAAAGCAGGTCGAGATCTATGTTTTCGTCAAGGCGAAGGACACCGACCTGGTGCGGCAGGACACCTCGTTTTGGCGGGCGGGAGGGGTTTCCGTCTCGATGGCCCAAGGGCTGGATGTCACCCTCCCGCCGCTTCGAACCGTGCTCTCGGGCGCCATCGCCTTCGAGACACCTGAAGTCTTCGCCGGTCCGCCCGCCGGCACCGATGCCAGCTTTCCGCTCCACAGCAGCCGGGCTACGGCCGAAGCCGCCGCAGGCGGGCCGGCGTTCTCTTATTTCATCGAGTTTCCCGAGGGGGTCGGCGGCCTCGTAGGCGGCGCGCCAGTGACCCTCGGCGGCCGACAGGTCGGCCGGGTGGAGAACATTGGTCTGCCGACGGCGAAAAAGGGAGGCAAATTTTCCACTCCGGTCGAGATCTCGATCAATGCACTGGCGCTCGATCTTCGCGCCGGTGCTTCAAAGACCCGGAAGGAGCTGCAGAAAAAGCTGAACCAAAAGCTCGCGAAACTGATCGAGAATGGCCTGCGTGCGAAGGTCTCCGCCGGCGGGCTACTGTCCGGAAGCTCAGTCAAATTGGCGATCGTGAGCGGCGCGCCGCCGGCAGGGCTTGACGAGGAACACAAGCCGCCGGCTATTCCCGCAGCGGCCCCAGGCAAAACGTCATGACAGGAGTTGCCTACCCCCCGCAATGGCGTTTGGCCGCGGTGAAGGCGTTTATCATGTCTTTGCCCCCTTTCAGCACGCCTTCGCGAACCTGCTTGCTGTTGCTGGCGGACTCGACAATCGAGGCAGCCTTGGTGGCCTGTTGCTGGTCGAGTTTCCCGCTGATTGTGCCGCCGTAGCAAACCGCCTTTTGTTGGGCCATTCCGAGATGCATAAACCCGTCTGCAATGCGCGTCTGGGTAGGGGTGCCGGCAAGGGCGGCGGCGGGCACCAGCAGGACGATCGCCATGACGGTAAGGATGCGCACAACGGTAGTTCCCTTAGGTTGACGGAACGCTGCACCAACAGCGGTATTTCGGGAGTGGTTCCTGAATAGCCCGGGAGTCCAAGGAGCGGCGGTTCGCATGCAGCGCACCGTCCAATAGCGACCGCTTTCGGCGCGAAGCCGTTGTTCGGCCCTGCGGACGATGTCCGATGGGTCACATTGTCAGTGGTGGACCCGCCGCCGGACGGGGCCGCCCGGCGGCTGATCCTCGGGTCTACTGCGCCGCGGCGGCGGTTCTGGTGTCGCGGAAGGCGGGGATCACCTCCTTGGCGAACCGGTCGAGGTCTTCGAGCTGAACCTCCAGCGGGGTCCCGAGCGGCGTCGCGCAA
>DATFDN010000153.1:0-10663 GCA_035252035.1 Acetobacteraceae bacterium
GACCGCCGCAAGCTCAAGGCGCTGAACGTCCAGCCGATCTTGTCGGAGGCGCCCATCATCATCGAGGGACACGCTTTCACCACCGGCGCGGTGCCGCGCGCCAGCATTGAACACGTGCTGCCGAATACCTGGGTGGAATACGGCGTCCAGGCTGGCCTGGGGTGCGATCCGAGCGCCTACGGGAACCACCATTTCACCGCCGAGGAACTCGCCGGCAAGCCGGTCCCGGACCAGCATTGGCACGAACACGCCACCTGCTTCCGCCTGGGCGATCGCGGGCTTGTTGTCATCAGCTCGTGCGGCCATGCCGGCATCATCAACACACTGCGGCACGCACAAGAGATAACCGGGGTCAACAAGATCCACGCGCTGGTCGGCGGCTTCCATCTGGCGCCGGCGCCGGACGACTACCTGCGCAAGGTAGTGGCGGAGTTGAAGACCTTCGACCTCGACCATGTCCTGCCGATGCATTGCAGCGGACAGAACTTCATCGACCTCGCCAAGCGGGAAATGCCGGAGAAGCTGGTCCTCTGCGCCACCGGAAGCAGTTTCACCTTCACGGCGTGAGCGGGCCTTCGCCGACGCGCACCCGGAGGCGGTGCCAGGCGCCTGCGACATAGCCCTTCGGGTTCCAGACATGCTCGGCCCGCTCGGGCTGGGTCTGAGCGGCGCCGTCCCAGGCGCGGACGATCAGCTCATAGTCGCCTGGTGGCAAATCGATGCGCGCGGTCCACAGCACCCAAGTCCACCTTTCGCCATGCCTCGCCTCGGTCTCGGCGCGCGCCCAGTGTCGGCCGGAATCCGTGCTGATTTCGACTCGCTCGATTGGGCGGCCCGATGCAACGGCGTAGCCGCGAAGCATGACCGGACCAGCGGGCACAATGGCGCCATCCGCCGGGGAGCAGATCACAGCGTTCAGGGGGAACTCGCAGAGGGTTGCACCAGCTTGTGGGTCAATTCCCTCCGGGCTCATCCAGGATGGGTAAAGTTTGTAGTCCATCTGCTGGAAATAGTTGGCGGATGGCTTATCCTGGACACGAATCGCGGTGAGCCATTTCGGGCTGCGGGCGCCGATATAGCCGGGCACGACGGCGCGCAGCGGGAGCCCATGCTCGGGCGCGAGCGGGGCGCCATTCATTTCGTCGGCCAGCAAGACTTCGGATGAAAGCGCCTTTGCCAGCGGGATCGACGTGCCGAAGGTGAATTGGCGGCCTTCCTTGCTGACCATGTCAGCGGCCTCGAACGCGACATGCAGCTCCGCTGCCGTATCGTCCCAAATGCCAGCCGCGCGCAGCACATCGGCAAGCGCCACGCCCGCCCAGTCGGCCGTGCCGATCGCGCCAGGCCCCCATTGCGTGCCGCTGACCGGCGCGATCTCGCTCAACTCGGCGCGACGGTTGCCGGCGCACTGGAGGGTCGCTGTCACCACGCGGCGTGGAAAGCGGGAGCGCAGCTCCTCCATCGACAGATCAAGCGGCTCGGAGACCAGCCCCTCGACCCGCAACCGGTGCTGCGCCGCGTCCAGCCGGGGGATATCGCCATGCGTGCGGATATAGAAGAGCCTGGCGGGCGTGATGAACGCCTCGGCCAGCGAGGCCAGTGGCGTCTCGGCGTTGAGCGGTTCGCTTTTGTGGACGATCAGCTCGGTCATACCCGGCTGAACGCGGCCGCCGGAGCGCGGTTTGCGCGCCAGTGTTCGAGACACACGGGCTACAACTACCAGTTGCCCTGCCGTAGCTCCCTATCCCGCGTCCGGCGCATCCCGCGCTTCGGCGGCGGCGCGCAGCAGCGCCGCGGTGCGGTACACGCCATGCACCATCTTGCTGTATGGCAGCAAAACGAACAGCGCCAGGATGAAGCCGAGATGCACGGCAAGCGCGATGCCCATGCCGGCGGTGGCGCGCAGGCCCAGCACGGCGAGCCCGGTTCCCGCGGCGAGGAACAACAACAGCAGCAGCGCGGCGTCGGCGCCGAGCAGGCTGCGCGCCTGGGGGACGGGATCATCGGCCAGTTTCATCGCCAGCAATCCGCCCGTGCCGGCCATCAGCGCCACACCGCCCACGGTTCCCAGCAACACCGGGGCGCTGACAAACGGATAGGGCGCGGGCCAGCCGAGCACGGCATGGAAAATGAAACCCACGCAGGTCGCGGCGAAGCACAGCAGGAACCCGTAGAACATGGCATGATGCAACCGGCGTCGGGTCATCGAGAACCGCTCGGAAGTATCGTTGCAGCCATGGCCGCCGCCGCCAAGGTTGCGCAGGCTGAGGACATCCCACAGCGCCCGCCCGAGCGCGGGCATCGTCCCCGCGCGCCCGCCCCCGGCATCGCGCCAGAAGCGCGCGGCTCCCATCCCGAGCGCCAGCAGCGAGAACACGAACGTTGCACTGGCAACAACCTGCATGACCCACAGAGGAATGACCTGGTAGAAGCTTTCTGGCTGCATGTCTCGGCTTGCGTACAACGCCATCTCTCGGTTCAACCCGATCGTCAGGATCAGGACCAGCGTCAAGGCGGCAGCGGTCAGTAATGCAACCAAAGTGCCATTGCGATGGAACGCGCGCGCCAGCGGCGCGGGCCAAGCGTATTCCTCATAGCTCTGCGCCCGCACGAGCGCGAGGCTGCGCGGCACGTTGATGCCCCATTCGTGCGGCGGCGCGTATTGGCAGGCGTAGTAGCAGCCTCGGCAGTTGTGGCAGAGATTGGCGAGGTAGCTTAGATCGCCGGCCGAGAACTCCCGCCGCAGCTCCATGGCGGGGAATACCGCGCAGAAGCCCTCGCAATAACGGCAGGCGTTGCACACCTCCATTTCGCGCCGAGCTTCGCGAACCGCGTCAGTTTCGCGCATGGCGTGCCGCCTGCTCCCCCGCGATGCGGCCGAATACTGTGCCGATCGTCATGCCGAATCCAGCCAGATATCCCCGGCCTAGAATGTTGCCAGCCATGATCTCGCCGGAGGCGAACAGGTTGGCGGCGGGTCTGCCGTCCTGCATCAGCACCCGCGCCCGCTCGTCCACGCGCAGGCCGAGATAGGTGAAGGTGATTCCCGGCCGCAGCGGGTAGCCGTAGAAGGGGGGGATATCGATCGTTCGCGCCCAGTTGGTCTTGGGCGGGTCCAGTCCCTCGGTCGCGCTGCCGTCGAGGCGGGTGTTGTCGAACCGGCCGGGGCGGACGGCTTGGTTGAAACGATCAACAGTCGCGCGCAGCTTCGGCGGATCGAGCCCAAGACGCTCGGCAAGCGCGCCCAGCGTATCGGCCTGGATCGCCGGATAGACGGATGGCATGAACAGCTTCACCGTCTTGGCATCGCAGATCGAGTAGGCGATCTGCCCAGGCTGCTGCGCGATCAGCCTTCCCCAGATGGCGTAGCGCTTGGGCCAGACATCCTGGCCCTCGTCATAGAACCGATCGCCGTCGCGGTTCACCACGATGCTGAATGGCACGCTGTCAAGCCGGGTGGTGATCCCTCCGTCGAACTTCGGCGCCCGCGCATCCAGCGCCACCGCGTGGCACTGCGTCGGGTCGCCCACGCTGGCGACACCCTGGTCAAGCAGATTCCGCAGCACGCGGCCCCGGTTGTACGGCGTGCCCCGAATGACGAAATTATCCACGGCATCACCCCAGTACTCGCGCATCCAGTCAAGATTGCCCTGAAAGCCGCCGCTCGCCGCGACCACGGCGCGCGCCTGCACCGTATGCGGGAAGCCCTTGTAGGTGATGTCCGCCGCGCGCACCGCGCCTTGCTCCATGTGCAGCGCCAGGACTTCAGTATCGTACAGGGTGTCAATGCCGAGCCGCTCGGCGGTCAGATAATAGGCGTTCACCAGCGCCTTGCCGCCGCCAAGGAAAAAGGCGTTGGTGCGCGACAGGTTGAGCGTGCCGGTCAGCGATGGCTGGAACCGCACGCCGCACGCGTGCATGAAGCCGAACACGCCAGAGGAGGCGCGAATGGTCATGCGCGCCAGCCCCTCGTCGGTGTTGCCCCCGGTGACGCGCAGCAGATCGTCCCAGTATTCGTCCTCCAGGTAAGCGTCAGTGAGCACCCCGGTTGGCTGCGTGTGCATGGCGCGCAGGTTGCGCGTGTGCCGGCTGTTCCCGCCGCGAAACGCGCGCGGGGCGTGCTCGGCCAGCAGCACGCTGGCCCCCGCCTGCCGCGCCGTGATCGCCGCGCACAGCGCCGCGTTGCCGCCGCCTGCGACCAGCACGTCCCAGGTTCGGGTGAAATCGGGCATAGGGCGCTACGTAGCGCGCCCCTGTGTGATCCGGCAAGGACAGCCCCTCGCCGTGCGCATGGCAAAAATTCAGCCAGTTGACGCGCTTCCGCGACGGCCACACATCATCCAGTCTGCTGATAGAACGCTACCTAACTCCGGAGCGAGAGATGAGCGACCAGCCGTTCAGCCCGCCACAAGTGCCGCTGATGCCAGCGGAACAAGCGCGGGATGTCGCGCGAGGGTGGAAGGCCCTGGCCGATCAACTGGCGAACGCTGGCGTGCTCGGTGAGGCCCGGTATGCCGAGCGGCAGAGCCAGTGGTGGCTGACCTACTCCATCGCCCTCGCGGCCAAGCCGCCAGAATCACCCTAACCCTAGAAGAGGGTTGCCGAATGCTGAATGCCGCATCGCGCGAACCACACCCCGCCGCCCCTGGGCTGGCGGTCGGGATCGACGAAGCTCTCGTGCGCGCCGTGGTCGAGACCTTCTATGCGAAGGTGCGCCGCGATCCCCTGCTCGGCCCGATCTTCAACGAGGCTGTCGCCGACTGGCCGGAGCATCTCGACCGGCTCTGCGCCTTCTGGTCGTCGCTGACCCTGATGACCGGCCGCTACAAGGGCGATCCGTTCGGCGTGCATCTCGCGCTTCCCCCGCTTGGCCCCACGCATTTCCGGACCTGGCTCGGACTGTTCGAGGAGACGCTCGGCGCGCTCTGCACGCCGGATCAGGCCGAGGTGTTCCGAGTCCGAGCGAAGCGGGTGGCGGAGAGCCTCAATCTGGGGCTGGCGATACGGCGCGGCGAGGCGCCGCTGCCCGCCCGGCGCCCACGCTCCGGCAAACTGGCTCAGCCAGCCGCCAACCGGCGCTCGACGAACTCCAGCCGGTCCTGACCCCAGAAGATCTCATCCCCGATGACATAGCTCGGCGCCCCGAAAACGCCGCGCGCGAGTGCGTCTTGGGTGTCGCGGGCCCGCCGTTCCGCCCACCGCTCCTCGGCGGCGAGCCGGGTCAGCGCGGGCGCGTCAAGGCCGACATCGGCAACCAGCCGGGCCAGCGTCGCCGCGTCGCCGGTATCCCGCTCCTCCTCCCAAAGCGCCTTCAGCACGCGATGCGCAAGCGCAACAGCGGGCGCGTCACCGATGGTTTCGCGCGCGGCGATCACGCAAGACGCCGCGGGAACCTCATTGGCCGGGAAGAATTTCGGCCGGATCTGGATTGGGATGCGCAGATGCGCGCGCCACCGTTCCAGCTCCATCAAACGGTATGCTTGGCGCTGTGGCGATCGCTTGGGAAGCGGCAGCCCGCCGGAAGCTGAGAAGATTGTTCCGAAATCGACTGGGAAGACTCGCAGGCTGGCGCCATGCCGCTTCGCCATGGCCTCCAGCCGCGTGGCGCCGAGATGAGTCCAAGGTGAATTCAACGAAACATAATAGTCGATGTGCATAAAGCCCTCCATGACCGTGCCACCTTCAAGAAGGCTGTCCGATTCCTTGTCCGCAGTCTCATCCGGGTTCCACGTTCGCACAAGCCGGGCACGAAACAGAATGGCCTCGCTTGTGAGACGGGAGCGGTTCCGCCATAAAAACCTGGACCAGGATAATAGGAGACGTGATGCTCTTCCGCCTCGACACAGCGGCCCGGCTGCCTGTTCTCGCCCTTGCGCTCGCCGCTCCCGCGGGAACGGCTTTCGCGCAAGCGACGCCGGCGCCGCAGACCACGCCCACGCAGCAAGCCACGCCGGCGCAGCAAGCCGCCCCCGGAGGGGCGGCCAGCAAGCCAGCGGGCGATCCGGTCCTTGCCCGCGTCGGGAACCAGGAGATCCGGCTCAGTGACTTGCGCGCCGCGGCGGCGACCCTGCCGCCCAACCTGCGCGGTATGCCCGAACAGGTTCTATATCCGATGCTGCTTGATCGCATGATCGACCAGGATGCGCTGGTCGCGGAGGCGCGCCGCATGGGCCTTGATAAGGATCCGGAGGTGCAGCGCCAGATCCAGATGGCCGAGGATTCCGCCCTACAGCGCGCCCTGCTCATGAAGGAAGTCCAGCCGCAGATCACTGATCAGGCTGTGAAGGCCCGCTACGAGAAGGACATCGCCAACAAGCCAGGAGCGGAAGAGGTCCACGCCAAGCACATCCTGGTCGACTCCGAAGCGCAGGCGAAGGACATCATCGCCCAGCTTCAGAAGGGCGCCGAGTTCGACGCGCTGGCCAAGCAGTACAGCAAGGACAAGGGTGCCGGCAACGGCGGCGACCTTGGGTTCTTCAAGAAGGAGGACATGGTGCCGGAATTCGCCGCCGCCGCGTTCGCCTTGCAGCCGGGGCAGATCACGCAGACCCCGGTTCATACGCAGTTCGGATGGCATGTCATAGAAGTGACCGAGCGCCGGCAGAGCAAGCCGCCGAGCTTCGCCGACGCGAAGAACGAGCTGCGGCAGCGCATGGCGCAAGAGGCGGCGGAGAAGGTCGTGGCCCAGGCCCTGTCGGACGTGAAGGTGGAGCGATTCAATCCGGACGGCACGCCGCTCCACGCCGCGGAAGCGACACCCGCGCCCGCGCCCGCGGCCAAGTAGCGCAATGGATGTGCCCGTCTCGCCGCTGGCGGTTCCAATGGCGGAGCCTCCGGCGCTGGCCGGCGTGCGCCTGGGCGCGACGGCGGCCGGCCTCCGCTATCGCGACCGGAGCGATCTCGTGATGATGGAGCTCGCGGCCGGAACCACGGCCGCGGGCGTCTTCACCCGCAACCGCTGCCCCGGCGCGCCGGTGGATTGGTGCCGCGCCGCGCTGAAAAGCGGCAAGGCGCGGGCGGTCGTGGTGAACGCGGGAAACGCCAACGTCTTCACTGGCAGGGCCGGGCGCGACGCTTGCGTTGCCACGGCCGCCGCCGCCGCCGAATTGGTCGGCTGCCCGCCCAAGCAAGTCTTCCTCGCCTCGACTGGCGTGATCGGGGAGGTGTTGCCGCACGAGAGGCTGGTGGCTGCCCTGCCCGGCCTGCATGGCGCCTTGCGCGAGGACGGATGGGGCGAGGCGGCGCGCGGCATCATGACGACCGACACCTTCCCCAAGGCCGCCACGCGGGTCGCGCGCATCGAGGATGCCGAGGTGCGCATCAACGGCATCGCCAAGGGCAGCGGCATGATCGCACCCGACATGGCAACGATGCTCTGTTTCGTGGCGACCGATGCCAAAATTCCGCCCGCCGCGCTCGACACACTGCTCCGCCGTGGTGTCGATGGGAGCTTCAATCGGACCACGGTCGATTCCGATACCTCCACGTCCGATACCGTGCTGCTGTTCGCGACCGGCCAGGCGCAGCATCCGCGCGTTCCGTCCGATGGCGGCCGCGTGCTCGCCGATTTCGCGGACAAGCTGGACGAGCTTCTTCTCGACCTCGCCTTGCAGGTGGTGCGCGACGGTGAGGGCGCGCAGAAGCTGGTGCGCATCGATGTCACTGGCGCGGCCTCCTCTCGCTCGGCCAAGAAGATCGCGATGGCGGTGGCCAACTCGCCGCTGGTGAAGACCGCCATCGCTGGGGAGGATGCGAATTGGGGGCGCATCGTGATGGCGGTTGGCAAGGCGGGGGAACCGGCCGACCGCGACACCCTCTCGATCGCCGTCGGCGGCACCTGGATGGCCCGCGAGGGCGCGGTGGTGCCAGACTATGATGAAACACCGGTGGTCGCGCACATGAAGGGGCGCGAGGTGCATATCGAGATCGACCTCGGCATCGGCCGCGGCAAGGCGACAGCGTGGACTTGCGACCTGACGCACGGCTACATCGACATCAACGGGTCGTATCGCTCCTGAGCGATGTGGTAGTATAATACCACCAACGCGGCCCCTTGACGCGGCGCGGCTTTGCCGCGATAAGCCGCGCCTGTTTCGAGGGACCGCGCATGAAGACCACCCTCTCGCTGAAGCCCGCGGAGGTGACGAAGGACTGGGTGCTGATCGACGCCGAGGGCGTCGTTCTCGGGCGTCTGGCCTCGATCATCGCCGCCCGGCTGCGAGGCAAGCACAAGCCGCAGTTCACGCCGCACGTGGATTGCGGCGACAACATCATTGTCGTGAACGCGGCGAAGGTGCGCGTGACCGGCAAGAAGGCCGACCAGTCGGTGTTCTACTGGCACACCGGCTACCCCGGCGGGATCAAGGGGCGCACGCTGCGCCAGCGGCTGGAGAGCCGTTATCCGGAGCGCGTGGTTCACAAGGCGGTGGAGCGCATGATCACGCGCGGGCCGCTGCAACGCCGCCAGATGAAGCATCTCTACGTCTATGCGGGCGCGGAGCATCCGCATGATGGCCAGAAGCCGCGCACGCTGGACGTCGCGGCCATGAACTTGAAGAACAAGAGGGCCTGAGCGCATGTCGGGAAGCCAGCCGAGCCGTACTCTCGCCGACCTGAAGGATCTGCTCGCGCAAGCCGCGCCGGCGAGCGTTCCCGGCGCCGCGCCGGGCGAGGCGACGCGACGGGAGCCGAAGCGCGACGCCCTCGGCCGCTCCTACGCCACCGGGCGACGCAAGAACGCGGTCGCACGGGTCTGGGTGAGACCCGGCAAGGGCACGATCACTGTCAACGGCAAGCCGGCGGCGCAGTATTTCGCGCGCCCGGTGCTGCGGATGCTGATCACCCAGCCCTTCCTGGTCGCTGACCGCTACAACCAGTTCGATGTGAACTGCTCGGTGACGGGCGGCGGGCTGTCGGGGCAGGCGGGGGCGGTGCGCCATGGGATCAGCCGGGCGCTGACCTATTACGAGCCGGATCTGCGCGGCATCCTGAAGGTTGCCGGCTTCCTGACCCGCGATCCGCGCGTGGTGGAGCGGAAGAAGTACGGCAAGGCCAAGGCGCGGCGGAGCTTCCAGTTCAGCAAGCGCTGAGGGCGCTTCCCGCATGGGCAGCATCGTCGTAACCGGCGGCAGCGGCAAAGCCGGGCGTGCCGTGATCCGGGATCTGCTGGACCACGGGCACGCGGTCCTCAACGTCGATCTCGCGCCGCCGCGCGAGCCGCTGTGCCACTTCATCAGAGCCGATCTCAACGACCTTGGCCAGGCGATCGATGCATTTCAGATCGCGGCCGGGACCATCGATCGCCGGCGGATGGGTTTCGGCCAGGCGGATGCGGTCATCCATCTGGCCGGCATCCCCGCGCCGGGCCTCGCGCCCGACACGGTGACATTCCAGAACAACATGATGACGACCTACAACGTGTTCAGCGCCGCCACGCGCCTGGGCATTGGGCGGGTCGTCTGGGCGTCGAGCGAGACCACGTACGGATTGCCGTTCACGCGCGTGCCGCCGCGCTTCGCGCCGGTGACGGAAGAACATCCGCTCGCGCCCGAGACCGGCTACGGACTGGCCAAGGTGCTGTGCGAGCAGGTTGCCCGCGAGATGCACCGCTGGAACCCCGGCACGAGCTTCGTCGGCCTGCGCATCTCGAACATTCTCGAAGAAGCGGATTATGCCGCGATTCCCGGCTTCTCCGCCGATCCGACGCTGCGCAAGTGGAATCTGTGGAGCTGGGTGGACAGCCGGGACGTGGCCCAGGCGTGCCGCCTCGCGCTCGACGCGCCGGAGAGCGGCGCCGACTGCTTCACCATCGCCGCCGCCGACACGGTGATGACGACCCCGAACGCCGAGCTGATGGCGCGCTACTTTCCCGGCGTGCCGCTCGCCGAGGGCACCGGGCCGTTCGACACGTTGCTGTCCATCGAGAAGGCACGCCGGATGCTGGGCTACGCGCCGCGCCACACCTGGCGGGTACGGGCCTAAGAAGGCTTCATTGCCAATCGGGGGCCGGACGCATAGGGTCCGGCCTTTCGGACATGGAGCGCACATGGGCAAGCCGCTTGTGTTCATCGACGGCGAGGCTGGGACGACCGGGCTTGGCATCCGCGAGCGGCTGCGTGCCCTGCGGAGCGTGGAGTTGCGCAGCCTGCCGGATGACCGGCGCAAAGATCCCGGCGCGCGGCGCGAGATCATGGCCGAGGTCGATCTGGTGGTCCTCTGCCTGCCCGATGACGCGGCGCGCGAGTCCGTGGCCCTGGCGGATGGGCTCGGCCACCAAGCACCCCGGCTGCTCGACGCGAGCACCGCGCATCGGGTGCATCCGGACTGGACCTATGGCTTTCCCGAGCTTGCCCCCGGACAGGCCGAGCGCATCGCAACCGCGCGCAAGGTCGCCAATCCAGGCTGCTACCCGACCGGGGCCATCGCCCTGATCCGCCCGCTGGTCGATGCCGGGCTGCTGGCGCCGGATTATCCGGTGTGCATCAACGCGATCAGCGGCTACTCCGGCGGCGGCCGGACCATGATCGAGGCGCATGAGCGCGACGGCGGGCCGCCCCTCGAGCTGTACGCGCTGGGGCTGGCGCACAAGCATGTGCCAGAGGCCCAAGCTTACAGCGGCCTGACGCGGCGGCCGATCTTCGTGCCCTCGGTGGGGCATTTCCGG
>DATFDN010000154.1:0-6206 GCA_035252035.1 Acetobacteraceae bacterium
AAGGAAGACCCGACGCTCCTGCGTGGCGAGGGGCGCTACACTGACGATATCACCCTGCCCGGCCAAGCGTACGCGGTGATGGTGCGCAGCAGCCACGCGCATGGCCGCATACGCGGCATCGACACCAGCGCCGCGAAGGCGATGCCCGGCGTGCTGGGGGTGTTCACCGGGGCCGATCTGCTTGCCGCCGGGCTTGGACCGATGCCATCGGGCGCGGCGTTCAAGAATCGTGATGGCTCCGACATGCCGAAGCCGGTGCAGCCGCCGCTGACCACCGACAAGGTGCGCTTCGTGGGCGACCCGGTGGCCGTGGTGGTGGCCGAGACCGCGAAGCAGGCGCGCGACGCCGCCGAGGCGGTGATCGTCGATGTCGAGCCGCTGCCCGCCGTCACCACCGCCGCGGAGGCCGCCGCGCCTGGCGCTCCGCTGGTGCATGACGCCACGCCCGGCAACGTGATCCTCGATTTCCACCACGGCGACACGGCGGCGGTGGACGCGGCCTTCGCGCGCGCGGCGCACGTCACGCGCGTGAAGATCCGCAACAGCCGCGTCGTGGTCTGCCCGATGGAGCCGCGCTCGGCGATCGGCGAGTACGACGCCGGCACCGGGCACTGGACGCTGCGCCTGGGCTGCCAAGGGACGTTCCCGATGCGCCAGGCGCTGTCTGGCCCGCTCAAGACGCCGGTGGAGAAGATCCGTGTGCTGACCGGCAATGTCGGCGGCAGCTTTGGGATGAAAGCCTCGGTCTATCCCGAGTACATCGCCATCCTGCACGCCGCCCGCGCGCTCGGCCGGCCGGTGAAGTGGCGCGACGACCGCTCGGAAAGCTTCCTCTCCGATAGCCATGGACGCGACCATGACATGGAGCAGGAAATCGCTCTGGACGCGGACGGGCGCATCCTCGCGCTGCGCGTCACGGGCTATGGCAACGTCGGCTCGTACCTCTCAAACGGCACCGTCCTGCAACCGACGGGCAACATCGTGAAGAACACGATCGGCGTGTACGCGACGCCGTTGCAAGAGGTCACGTCGCGGGTGATGTTCACCAACACAAGCCCTGTCGGCCCGTACCGCGGCGCCGGCCGGCCGGAGGGCAACTACTATATCGAGCGCCTGCTCGACACGGCGGCGCGCGAGATGGGGATTGACCGCGCCGAGATCCGCCGGCGCAACCACATAGGCAACGACGCCTATCCCTACACCACCCCGGCGGGAACGGTGTACGACAGCGGGGACTTCACCGCCGTGCTGAACGAGGCGCTGGCCGCCGCCGACTGGGACGGGTTCCCGGCACGCAAGGCGGAGAGCCGCGCGCGCGGCCGGTTGCGCGGCATCGGCATCGGCCAGTATTTGGAAGTCACCGGCCCGCCCGCCCCCGAGATGGGCGGCATCCGCTTCGAGACCGATGGCACGGTGACGATCATCACCGGCACGCTCGACTACGGCCAGGGTCATGCCACGCCCTTCGCGCAGGTGCTCGCCAGCCGGCTCGGCATCCCGTTCGAACGGATCAGGCTGCTGCAAGGCGACAGCGCCGAACTGCTGGCCGGCGGCGGGACAGGCGGTTCGAAGTCGCTGATGGCGAGCGGCACCGCCATCGCGGAGGCGAGCGACCTGGTGATCGAGAACGGGCGCAAGCTCGCCGCGCACGTGCTGGAGGCCGCCGAGGGGGACATCGAGTTCGAGATCACCGCCGGCGGCGGGCGCTTCCGCATCGCCGGCACCGACCGCGCCATCGGGATCATGGAACTGGAGGAACGGCTGCGTGCGGGGACGGGCCTGCCGCCTGATCTTCCGCGCACGCTCTCGGTGCGCCATGTCGCGAAGAGCCCGCCCTTCTCCTATCCGAACGGATGCCACATCGCCGAGGTGGAGGTCGATCCCGAGACCGGCGTGGCCGAGGTCGTGCGCTACACGATGGTCAATGATTTCGGCACCATCGTGAACCCGCTCCTCGTCGAGGGCCAGGCGCATGGCGGCGTCGTGCAGGGCATCGGGCAGGCGTTGTACGAGCGGGTGGTGTACGACGAGCAGGGCCAGCCGCTGAGCGGTTCGTTCATGGACTACGCGCTGCCGCGCGCGGTCGAAGTCCCGCAAATGCCCTTCGCCAGCCATCCGGTGCCGTGCAAGACGAACGTGCTCGGCGTGAAGGGCTGCGGCGAGGCGGGCTGCGCCGGGGCGCTGCCGTCGGTGATGAACGCGCTGGTCGATGCCCTGTCGGAATACGGCATCACGCATCTCGACATGCCCGCGACAGCACTCACGATCTGGCAGGCGATCCAGGCGGCACGCGCCTGATCGCAACAAGGGCACCGAGCGCGCCAAGCACGATCGCCGCCCGTGCGGCGATCGTCCCAAGCTCGGTGCTCACGCCCGCCAGGCTTGGCAGCAGGATCGCCGAAGCAGCGGCGACGCTGGTCGCGGCCAATGCTTGCATCCCAGCGCGAAACGGCCGGAAAAGGCTTGTGCCGAGCACGCGCGCCGTGGTCGCCAGCACATAGGGGGCGAGCAGCCCTTGCGCCGCGAGCCAGACGCAGGCCGCCGAGACTGGGGTTGCGGGGCGGAGCAGAGCCACGCCAAGCACCAGGATCACCGTGCTCGCAAGGTTGGCGCGCAAGACATACTGGGGAGCGCCGCGCGCGACACAGGCGACGCCGGACGGGAACTGTAGGAACAGCCAAACCGCCAGGGCCACCAGGGGAAGCGCCGCGGTGCCAGAGGGTGCCCAGGACGGACCGAGAAGCAGCCGGGTCAGCGGCGCGATGCCGGCCAGCATGGCGCCGCAGAGCGGGAACAGGGTGAGTCCGATCAGCCCCAGGGCACGGTCGATCTGGCGCAGCAAGGCGCGTTGATCGGCCTGGTGCTCCGACATCGATGGCAGCATCAGGCGCCACATCGCGGTGGAGACCAGTTCCCGGATGGCATCCACGAGGCGGAACGCCATGTGGACCTGTCCCAAGGCGGCGGGACCGGCAGTGCCGCCCACCAGCAGGGCGAACAGGCGATAGCGCCCATGCAGCACCAGCGTGCTCGCGGTCAGCGGCACGCCGAGGCGCAGCAAGGCGCGCACCGGTTCCCAGTGCCATGTCAGGCGGGGACGCCAGCGCGCCCCGCCCAGGAGCACCAGAGCGCCCGTGAACGAGATCGTCGCCTGTTGCGCGACCACCGCCCAGGCCCCGCCCTCCCGGACCGCCGTGGCGACGCCGATCACCGTCCCCGTCCCCTGCCCCACCAGCGCCCGCAGCGCCAGAAGCCGGTAGTCGCGCGCCCTCGTCACGCGCCCTTGCACCACCCCGGCCGCACCCACCAGCGGCAGCGGCGCGGCCAAGGCCAGCGACATGGCGCCGACCCGCCCATCCTCCATCGCGGCGTGCAAGGGCCAGCTCATGCCTGCCTGTACCAGCGCGGCGATCAGGCCAACAAGGGCAGAGGCCCAGAGGGCGCTCGCGGCATCGGCCTCGCTCATGGTGGGGCGCTGCACGATCGCGTCGGCGAACAGGGCATTCACGCCGACCCAGAGCAGCACATGCACGGAGGCGACCGCCGCGCCGAGACCCATCTCCGCCGGACCGATCAGCCGGGCGATGATGAAGGCCGAGACGAGGGAGAAAGCCCCCGAGGCCGAGGCTTCCACGCCAGACCAGGCGAGGGAGCGCATCCGGTTCATGCCGCCCACGGCCCGCGCCTCGCGGCGCCGAGCAGGAGGGCAAAGCTGGGCAGCCACATGATCCGGCTCTGGTAGCGATCATGCGGACCGGACAGGGCGCCGGTGATCGCGGCGTTGCCGAGGAGCGCGGCGAGGATCGCGACGGTGAGGCCGGCCATGATATCGCGCTGGCGCAGCCACCTGGGCAGGAGGGCCAGCAGGACGGCGATCCCACCCATGGCGACGCCTTGATGCAAGCCGCTCATCCAGTTGGGCAGAAGCCGCTGCCCGGTGGCCTGGCGCGAGGCCGCGTATGCGGCCTGCTCGAAGCGGGGGAAGTCGCGATCGATCCAGGGCGTAACAGTGTCGGGCCAGGGTTGGAGTCCGTCGCCCGTGCCGAACCGGAGGATCTGGTATCCGGCATTGCGGAACATCGCGGCAAGCTCCCTCCCCGGCTCCGCCCGGATCGCGGCCGCGACGATGGCGTCGGCTTCGGCGCTCACCCGCTTCGGCCCGCCCGCCGCGTTGAGCGGGCTTTCGGGGCGCCAGAGGATATCGTCGGCGCGGGCCGGAAGCTGGTCGCGAACGGCGCAGAGCCGCCATCCGGCATCCGGACAGGCCCGCGTCAGCGCGTCCCGGCCAGGCCCGTCCTCGATGACGCGGGCGAGCAGGAAGACATTGCCGTATGGCGCGATACTGGCCGCGCCATGGCCCGCCAGGTTGACCGCGATCAGCGCCAGCACCGCCGCGATCGGCGCCCCCGCGACGCGGGCCAGTGCCGCCCGGCCAAGCGCGGCCCGCGCCCCGAGAAGGCGGCGGAGCGGCAGCAGGAGGGCCAAAAGCCCGAGCGCGAGCGGCAGGTTCGAGAGATGGGCGCACATGGCGAAGGCGGCGAGCATCGCGAGCCCAGTGGCGTCCGCGCGACGAAGCCGCTCCGGCGCGAACACGAGCAACGCCAGGGCGAGCACGAGCAGGCCGGTGAACAGGTCCGGCATGAGTTGCGCGGCGAACCAGGGCAGCGGCGAGGCCATCGCCAGGACTGCCGCCAGCGGCACGAGCGGCCACGGCGAGCACGCCGGCACCAGCGCGCGCATTGTCAGGTGCAAGACCCAAGCCGTGATGAGCCCCTGGGCGGCGATCACAGGCCAGGTGGTCAGCCCCATGTGCAGGGGCAACATGAAGAGGCTGTAGAAGGGCGGCCGGTCCCAGCCGAGATAGCGGTTCAGCGCCTGGGAGAGATACGTGCCCGTGTCGGAGAAGACGAGGGGGTAGCCGTTCAGGATGGCTGGCCAGGTTAGGAGGAACGCGGCGAGGGGGAGAATTGCGGTTTGCCCTCTCCCCCAACCTCCTCCCGCAAGGGGAGGGGGCTTTTGACCTCCCCTCCCCTTGCGGGAAGGGGCCGGGGGGAGGGGTGTTGCGCTCAAGAACTTCAATGCTGGTAATACCGCCGATACCGTGGATGGCACGCCTCGGCGTCGGCGGCGCCGGAGCGGCGGTGCGCGCGGGCGTCCACGCGGGTCAGCGCCACCCCGGCGATCGAGGCGCCCGCCGCCTCAAGCAGTTCGATCGCGTTCTGCACGACCGCGCGCGGCGTTGCCCGCCAGCGCACGCAGAGCAGTGTCGCGTCGGCGATCTGCGCGATCACCCGCGTCTCGGTCATGGCGTGGGCGGGCGGCGCGTCCATCAGCACGAGATCGAATTGCTGCCGCAAGCTTTGCAACAACCGACCCATCGCCTCGGACATGAACAGGGCGAGCGTCTCCGGCCCGCCCTCGCCGGACGGGATGTAGAAGAGGTCGGTCAGGTGATCCTTCCGCAGCACGTCCTCAAGCCGCGCGCTGCCGCGCAGCAGCTCGGCGAGGCCCGGTGCCGCCGCGCCGCCGAGCAAGCGGGCGAAGGACGGGTGGCGGGTGTCGCAGTCGATCGCCACCACGCGCTCCCCGCTCAGCGCCGCCGACCGGCCGAGCGCGAGCGTCACCGTGGTCTTTCCCTCGCCCGGACGGGCAGCGGCGACGGCGATGGCGCGCGGGCGCTCCCGCCCGAGCCAAAGTCCGGCGCGCAACCCGCGCACCTGCTCGGCGAAGGAGCTCATCGGCTTGTACGCCGGATAATCCGCGACCTGCATCCCCCGCAAGGCGCGGCGCCCAAGGCTTGGGACCAGCGCCAGACAGGGCAGGGTCAGGACGCCACGCACGTCCTCGCCGCTTTTGAATGTCGTGTCGGCGAGTTCCAGCAGATAGGCAATGAGCAACCCGAACAATATTCCGAACGCCGTGGCGGCGGCGAGCATGGGCCGGGTACGGGGAAAACTCGGGTCGGCGGGCGGCAGGGCCAGCGACAATTCGCGCGCATCGGCGCTCTCCACGGCCGCCTGCTGGTGAATTTCTTGGAGCCGATCGAGCACCGATTGCAGCAACGTACGGGAAGCGTCCAGGTCGCGCTCCATCTCATGCAGCGGGATCTGCGCTTCGCCCTGGCTCTCGGATTGCGACCGCGCGCGTTCCAATTCCTGCTCCAGCATCGCCACGCGCGCGCGCGCGGCGCGGACCTCCGCCTCGGT
>DATFDN010000155.1:0-9150 GCA_035252035.1 Acetobacteraceae bacterium
GCCCTGGGGGGCGGAGAGGGCCGGGGTGAGGTGGGGGAAACACCAGCACCTGGTTTGATCGCTGCCCAATCGCGCCCCGGATTTCGTCCCTTGGTTGGACCAGAAGCGGCGGCTAGGGGGGCAGTCTCGCGTTGGGTGGGCGCGCGCCGCGCGCGTTGCCTTCTGCCACGCCCCACCTCACCCCGACCCTCTCCGCCCCCAGGGGCGGAGAGGGGGTTGCGCGGCGCTAGCATCGGTCAGGGCTGGGGACCGCTTTCATGAGTTTGACGAATCCCTGGGTGCTGCTCGCTTTGGCCGCGCTGCCACTTTTGTGGTGGCTGCTGCGGGTCACGCCGCCCGCGCCCAAGCGTGAAAGCTTTCCCGCGATCCGGCTTCTCGCCGGGTTGAAGCCAACCGAGGAGACGCCGGCGCGCACCCCGCTCTGGCTGCTCGCCCTGCGCCTGTTCGCCGCCGCGCTGGTGATCGTGGGGCTTGCGGGGCCGGTGCGCGACGTGGCGTCGGGTCTTCCAGGGCAAGGGCCGGTGCTGCTTGTGGTGGACAATGGCTGGGCCGCGGCGCCGGATTGGCCGCGCCGGATGCAGGCGGCGGATGGCGTGCTGGAGCGGGCGGCGCGGGCCGGCCGTCCGGCGGCCTTGCTCGCCACTGCTCCCAACGAGACGGGCAGCGCCCCATCCATCACTCCGATCATGTCGGCCCCCGATCTCCATGCGCGCCTGGCCAGCCTGCGTCCAGCGCCCTGGCCCGTGGACCGGGCGGGCGCGAGCAAGGCCTTGCGCGGCTTCGGCGCGTCCGGTGCCGGGGTGATCTACATTGCCGACGGCCTCACCGAAGGAGCGGGATTCCCCGACTTCGCCGAAGCGTTGCGGCACGCGGGCGCGGTGCGGGAGATCTGCTGCGGGGCCGCTCCGCCCCGGATGCTTCTGGCGCCGGAGAGCAAGCCGGATCGCCTTGTGGCGCGGGTTGCGCAGCCGTCCCAGGCCGCGGAGACGAAGGCGGTGGTTCTGGCCCAGACCGGAGAGGGGCGGACGCTGGTGCGGACCGAGGTCACGATCCCGGCTGGCTCGGCCATTGGCCAAGGGGATATCGTCGCGCCGGTTGAGGTCCGCAACCGGCTTGCCCGGCTGGTCCTGGAGGGCGCCCCGTCGGCCGGCTCGGTCGCGCTGCTGGACGAGGGGTTGCGCCGCAGGCCGGTTGGGCTGGTGCTGAGCGGGGACCAGGCACAGGCCGACGCGCCCTTCATCGGCTCGCTCTTCTATGCCCGCCGGGCGCTCGCTCCCTATGCCGAGCTGCGCGAGGCCGATCTGGCGACGCTCCTCTCGCGCGAGGTTTCGGTCCTGGTCATGGCGGACAATCCGCCAGCGGAAGGGGCCGCGCGCGAAGCGCTGATCCGCTGGATCGAGGCAGGCGGGTTGCTAATCCGATTCGCGGGGCCGCGCACGGCGGAGGCCGCGACCGCCGATCCGGCGGCGTCATCCTCGTCCGGCTCGGACCCGCTCTTGCCGGAGAGCCTGATCGTGGGCGACCGCGATCTAGGCGGCGCCATGTCGTGGAGCAAGCCGGCGGGATTGGCTCCATTCCCCGCCGATTCGCCGTTCGCGGGCCTGGCGGTGCCGGGCGATGTGACCGTCACGCGCGAGGTTCTGGCCCAACCGTCCGCCGCCCTGGCCGCGCACACCTGGGCGCGGCTGGCCGACGGGACGCCGCTCGTGACCGAGGCGGCGCGGGGCCATGGCCGGGTGGTGTTGTTCCACGTCACCGCCGACGCCGATTGGTCGAATCTGCCGCTCTCCGGCGTGTTCGTGGACATGCTGCGCCGCTTGGTGGTCCTGTCCGCTGGAGTCGCGGCGGCGCCGGCGAGCGGGACCGTGCTCGCGCCCATGCAGACACTGGACGGATACGGCGTGCTCGGCCGTCCCCCGTCCACTGCCGCTGGCCTTGCCGCCGACGCATTCGGCCGCACGGCGGTTTCTCCCCGGCATCCGCCGGGCCTCTATGGGCCGGAAACCGCCCGGCGGGCGCTCAACTTGGCGAGCACCTTGCCGGTGCCGGAAGCGGCATCGCCCGTCACCGGCGCCGGGCGGGAGCCATTCGCGGGCGCCGCGCCGGCGCGCGCCTTCGGTCCGTCGCTGATCGCGGCCGCGGTGGGGCTGCTGGGGATCGACATGCTCATCGCCTTGGTGCTGCGCGGCCTGTTGCGTCCGCCGCGCGCGCGCCGCCTGGCAGCCGTGGTGGCAGTCGGCGCGCTTCTGACGGGGGGTGCCGCCGCGCGGGCCGACGAACTCGACAGCTCCTCCAATCCGGCCTTGGCCACGCGGCTCGGCTATGTCGTCACCGGCGATTCGCAGGTGGACACGATCTCGCGACAGGGGCTGGAAGGCCTGTCGATGTTCGTCAACCAGCGCACGGCCGCCGTGCTGTCCGAGCCGGACGCGATCGAGCTGGGGCGTACCGATCTGAGCCTCTATCCGCTGCTCTACTGGCCGATCACGCCGGACGCGCCGGCGCTCGCGCCCGCCCAGACGGTGGCGCTGAACGACTATCTCGGGCGCGGCGGCATTCTGCTGATCGACACGCGCGGCTCCGGCTCCGGCGAGGGATTCGCGCCCGGTGCCGACACCGCGTTGCGGCGCGTGGCGCGGGGCCTCGCGGTGCCGGCGCTCGCGCCCCTGACCGTGGACCACGTGCTGGCGCGGGCCTTCTATCTGCTGCGCGATTATCCGGGCCGCTACACCGGGGGCACCGTCTGGGTGCAGCGCGACGAGGACCGCAACAATGACGGGGTGAGCCCAGTGGTGATCGGCGGCAATGATTGGGCCGCCGCCTGGGCAGTGGACGCCGGGGGGCACAACCCCTACGGCACCATCCCCGGCGGCGCGCAACAGCGCCTCCTGGCCTATCGGTTCGGGGTCAATCTCGTGGTTTATGCGCTGACCGGCAACTACAAGGGCGATCAGGTCCACGTTCCCTCCATCCTGCAACGGTTGGGGCAGTAGGTGCAGCAGGCCATCGCCGGATTGCGCTTCGACCCCTTGGTGCCGCTGGCGGTGCTTTGGGCCTTGACGGCGCTCGCCGCGCTCGTGGTGGCGCTGGGCGCGGCGCGGCGCGCGCGGGGCACCGTCCTGCGCGCCGCTGCCTTCGCCGCGCTTCTGCTCTGGCTCGCCGGGCCGCGGCTGACACAGGAGACGCGCTCGACCTTGCCTGACGTCGGGCTGCTGGTCGTGGATCAGACCGCCTCCATGGGGATCGGCGAGCGCGCCCGATTGGCCGACGCGGCGCGTCAATCGATCGAGGCGCAGGCTGGGCGGGCGGGCGATCTCCAGCTTCGCACCGTGGCCGTTCCAGAAAGCGGCACGGGCGGCACGCGCTTGTTCGAGGCCGTGGAGCGGGCGCTGTCCGACATTCCAAGCTCCCGCTTCGCCGGAACGATCGCCGTGACCGACGGGCAGGTGCATGATATCCCAGCCGCGCCGCCGGGTGGGGCGCCGCTGAGTGTGCTGATCCCGGCGAAGGGCGAGCAGACCGACCGCACCCTGCGCGTGCTGGAGGCGCCCAGCTACGGGATCGTCGGCAACCCGGTGAGCTTGCGCGTGGTGGTCGAGGATCGCGGCGTGGACCGGCCGGAGCCGACGGCGCGGCTGACGATGCGCCGCGATGGCGGGCCTGACGAGGTGAAGGTGGTGCCGGTCGGGACGCCGACGACGCTCCAGGTGCCGATCAACCGGGCCGGTCCCACGGTCGTTCGGCTCGCGGTCGATTCGCTTCCCGGCGAGGTCTCGACGCTCAACAACGCCGCTGTCGTGCAGATCAACGGCGTGCGCGACCGGCTGCGCGTGCTGCTGATCTCGGGCGAGCCGCATCCGGGGGAACGCACCTGGCGGCGGCTGTTGAAGGCCGATCCCTCGGTCGATCTGGTGCATTTCACCATCCTGCGCCCGCCGGAGAAGGACGATTTGACACCGCTGAACGAGCTGTCGCTGATCGCCTTCCCGGTGCGGGAACTGTTCCAGGACAAGATCGACCAGTTCGACTTGATCATCCTGGACCGCTTCCAGAATCGCGGCCTGCTGCCTTTGCCCTATCTCGCGAACATCGCCCGCTACGTTCAGGAGGGCGGGGCGCTGCTGCTGTCCGTGGGGCCGGAGTTCACCGGCCCGGCGACCTTGGCCAGCACGCCGCTTGCCGCCGTGCTCCCCGGCCTGCCCGCTCCCGCGGGCGCGGTGGTTGACGGCGCGTTCCGCCCACGCCTGACGCCGCTCGGCTCCCGCCACCCCGTCACCGAGGATCTCGCGGGGGCGAACAACCAGGCGAATGCCACGGGAGAGCCGAGCTGGGGGCCGTGGTACCGGCGGATCGAGCCCACGGACATTCGCGGCCAGACGCTCCTCTCCGGCGCCGACGGCGCTCCTCTCCTAATTCTCGATGAGGAGGGCAAGGGCCGGGTCGCGCTGCTGCTCTCGGATCAAATCTGGCTCTGGTCGCGCGGGCACCAGGGGGGCGGGCCGCAGGGCGAATTGCTGCGCCGTGTCGCGCACTGGCTCATGAAGGAGCCGGAGCTGGAAGCGGAGGCGCTGACCGCGCGTATCGCCGATGGCCGTCTGAAGGTGGAGCGGCGCTCGACCGCGGCCACGGCGCCTTCGGATGTGACGGTCACGGCACCCGATGGCACCACCAGCCGCCTGACGCTTGCGCCGACGGCACCGGGGCGGGCGGTGGCGGAGATGCCGGCGGCGCAGCCGGGCGTGTGGCAGGCCAGCGACGGCGCGCGTTCAGTGCAAGCCGCCGCCGCCGCCGCCAATCCATTGGAGATAGAGGATTTGCGGGCGACTGCGACGCGGCTGGCCGCGCTCTCGCGCGACTCTGGCGGCGGCATTCATTGGCTGGGCAGCGCGAGTCGCCCGGACCTGCCTGACCTCCGCCGTACGGAGCCGGACCGCGCGGCCTCGGGAAGCGGCTGGGTGGGCTTGCAGCGGCGCCACGCCTATGTCGTGACCGGCGTGGCGTCGATTCCGCTGCTGCCCGCCTGGGCTGCCCTGCCGCTGCTCCTTGGCCTGCTCCTCCTCGCTTGGCGGCGGGAAGGGGCGTGACGGCGCGCGGGGGCTTGCGCTAACGTATCGCGCGCTTGGGGGCGCGAACCGCGGCCCGCTTAGCTTCGTTGGAATGGCGAAGGAGTTGGTGTCTTCCAAATAACGGACCCGAACGAGTGGGGCTCGGCGCCCGATTCCTCCCAACCCGTCTCGGCGGGCATGGCGCTGGTCGGGTTCGTGGGTTTGGCGCTGCTCGTGGGCGCCGCCGATGGGGCCTTGGCGTCCGGCGCCGCGCGGGCTTGGTATCTCTCGCTCGCCCGGCCTCCAGGGGCGGCGCCGGAGGCGGCCTTCGGACCGATCTGGGCCGCCCTGTACATCTGCTGTGGTTTTGGCGGCTGGCTGGCATGGCGGCAGGCCGGGGCGGGGCGGGCGCTGCGGCTCTGGGGCTGGCAGCTTTTCGCCACCGCCGCGCGGGCCGCGGCCTTTTTCGGCCTCCGCAATCCGGCGCTCGCCCTTGGAGTGGGAGTGGCGATCCTGGTCCTGCTGATCCTGGTCATTCGCAGATTCTGGGCGATTCACCGGGGCGCGGCGTGGCTTATGGTTCCTTCGCTGCTCTGGACCGGCTATTGCCTGTATTTGGATGCTGGGATTCTGGTGCTGACCCCAGCCTAGACAGGATGCGACCGCATGAGTTCCTTGCCTTCCTGGACCTTCGCCATACGGGTCGCGGCGGCCTGCGCCCTGGTCGCGGGCGGCCTAGCGGCACAGAGCGGGGCCGCGTACGCGCAGGGCTTCGGCACGCCCGGTTTCGGGCTGCCAGGCAGCGCGCCCAGCTTCAGTCACGAGCAGCTTGATCACAGCGTGCGGGGGCAGCGGCGGCCGCCCTCCGCCCTGCCCGGCGCAGCGGCGAAGCAGGAGCCGATTGCCCCGCCGAGCCGGGTGCCGACGCTGATGAGCCCGACCGAGGCGCTGTTCGACGCCGTGAACCGGGGCGACCTGGCGGGGGTGCGCGACGCGATCAGCCGTGGCGCCGATCTCGGGGCGAGCAACGAACTGGGCCTGACGCCGCTTGATCTCTCGATTGACCTCGGGCGCAGTGACATCACGTTCCTGCTGCTGGCGATGCGCAACGCGGGGGCGGAGAGCGGCGGCCGGCAACTCGCGCAGGCGGCGCCCGCGGCGAGCCCGCAGGAGGCAGCGACGCCCCGGACCAAGCCCGGTCGGCGGCTGGCGACTCGCGTGACCGTCGAGCAGGCCGGAGAGCCGAGCTTGCCCCGGCTCTATGCCGGCAATGGCGGGGAGCCGATCCCGAGCGCCGGCTTCCTCGGCTTCGGCGGGCGCTGATTTAAGCCATACGACTCTCCCACCCCTTGTGGGAAGGGGCCGGGGGGACGAACCGCAAGACCGTTCCTGCCGGCCGCCACCCCTTGCGGCGCGGGCCTGATCATTGCCTGATAGGGCGAACCTGATCGAGGGGATCGCCCGATGGCCCACGCTCCGCACTTGGTCGAACTAGGCGGCGAGTATCAAACGCTGCAAGAGTTCATCCCGGCGGCTCGTGCCAAGCTGAGCGACAAAATTTGGGGCTACCTGGTCGGAGCCACCGAGACCGAGACCACGATGCGCCGCAACCGGCTGGCGCTCGACCAAATCGCGCTCCGTCCGCGCGTCTGCCGCGACGTGTCCCGCGTGGACTGCACCTCTACCCTGCTCGGCATGAAGATGCGCGTGCCAGTCATGCTGGCCCCGGTGGGCTCGCTCGAGTCGTTCCATCCGGCGGGCGCGGCAGAGGCCGGGCGCGGCGCTTCGGCTTTCGGCGTGCCGATCATCGTCAGCTCCGTGACCAAGCCAGGGCTGGAGGAGAGCGCGGCGGCAGCAACGGGTCCGAAGGTGTTTCAGCTCTATGTGCGCGGCGATGATGCCTGGGTCGATGATGTCGCGGAACGGGCGGCGGCGGCGGGCTACGACGCCTTCGCGATCACCGTCGATACCGCCGCCTATTCCCGCCGCGAGCGCGACATCGTCGCCCGGTTCATCAAGCCATGGCGGACTGCCGCCAGCGGCCATGAGTTCCAGGCGGGCTTCTCCTGGCTGAACGTGGCCCATTTCAAGGCGCGGCACCGTATCCCTCTGATCTTGAAAGGAATCGCAACCGCCGAGGACGCCGCGATCGCCTGCGATCATGGGGTGGACGTCGTGTATGTCTCGAACCACGGCGGGCGCCAGCTCGATCACGGGCGCGGCGCGATGGAGGTGCTGCCCGAGGTGCTGGAGGCTGTGCGGGGCCGGGCCAAAATCATCATCGACGGCGGCTTCTGCCGGGGCACCGATGTCGTCAAGGCCGTCGCGCTCGGCGCGGACGCGGTGGGGCTGGGGCGGCTTTACTGCTACGCGCTCGCGGCCGAGGGACAGGCGGGCGTGCATCGGATGCTCGAAATCCTGGAGCAGGAGATAGCAGTGGCGATGGCGCTGACCGGCGTGACCCGGCTGGCGGAGCTTGACCGCTCCTATCTGCATTTCGGTGCGCCATCCGTTGCCGCGCCGCACGTGCATAGCGCCTTCCCCCTGCTATTCCGGACGGCGGAGACGCCGTAGTCTGGCGCGCGCAAGGCAAGGGCGGGAGGATCGTCGATGCGCGGCGTGGTGTTCACGGGCGGGCGCGAGCTCGAATTGATGGAGTTTCCCGATCCGACGCCTGGCCCCGGCGAGGTGGTGATCGAGATGAAGGCGTCCGGGATGTGCGGCAGCGACCTGCACCAGTACCGGCGCCCGAAGGGCGGGGGTGTCAGCATCGGCGGCCTACCGGCCAACCCGAACCCGGTGATTGTCGGCCATGAGCCCTGCGGCGTCGTCGCCGCGCGCGGCCCCGGCGTGAGCGAGCGGGACGCGCCGATCGGGGCGCGGGTGATGGTCCACCACTACCAAGGGTGCAATCACTGCGAGCATTGCCGCTCCGGCTGGTCGCAGCTCTGCCAGGAGGTGCCGGTCAAGGTTTACGGCAACAACGCCCATGGCGGCCATGCACACTATCTGGCCGTGCCCGCCAACACGCTGGTGCCGCTGCCCGATGAGCTGTCCTTCGAGACCGGCGCCGCGATCTCCTGCGGCACCGGGACCGCGTGGGGCGCGCTGCGGCGGATGAACCTGTCGGGCAACGACACAATCGCGATTTTCGGCCAGGGGCCGGTCGGGCTGTCGGCGACGCAGCTCGCCAAGGCCATGGGCGCGCGCGTCATCGCCCTCGACATCAGCCCCGAGCGCCTGGGCCGCGCCAAGGAGTTTGGCGCCGATGAGGTGGTGGACCCGCGCTCCAACGATCCGGTGGGCGCGATCAAGGATCTCACGCATGGTCGGGGCAGCGATCTCTCGCTCGACACGTCGAGCGCGCCGGAGGGGCGCATCGCGGCGATCCGCTGCGTGAAGGTCTGGGGGACCATGTGCTTCGTCGGCGAGGGCAAGGACGTCACGATCGATGTCAGCCCCGATGTGCTGCGCAAGCAGCTCACGATGGTCGGGTCATGGACGTTCTCGGTGATCGGGCAGGCCGAGTGCGCGCGCTTCATCGCCGAGCGCAAAATCCCGGTGGACCGCCTGTTCACCCACACCTGGCGCCTCGACCAGGCGGAGGAGGCCTACCGGCTGTTCGACACGCAAACCACCGGCAAGGGCGTGTTCCTGATGTGAGGTCGAATCCCTCTCCGCTCCCCGAGGCGGAGAGGGCCGGGGTGAGGTGGGGATTCCAGAGACAACCCTGCTACCGCTTCAGTCGCAGCACCATCCCAGCTGCCGCCAGCATCAGGATCATGCCGAACACGTCCGATGCCTCGACCCGCTCCCCGAAGAACGCGAGGCCGATCGCCACGGCGATCACCGGCGAGATGAAGGCGTAGGTGCCGGCGCGGCTCGCGCCCCAGTCGCGCACCAGCAGGAAATAGATCACCGTGGCGCCGAGCGAGCCGGGCAGCAGCAGATAGAGCCAGGCGAGGAACGCCGGCAGGCCCCAATTCCCCGTGGTCGCCGCCAGTGCCCCCGGCTCGAACGCCAGCGCGAAGATCAATAGAAGGCCGCCGCCGATGAAGTTGGTCATCGCCGCCACATGGGCGGGTGGCATGGTCCGCATCAGCGG
>DATFDN010000156.1:0-4750 GCA_035252035.1 Acetobacteraceae bacterium
TCGAAGCCGGGACCAGCGCCGGTGCCGCCGCAGATCGTCTCGTAGTACTGGCGCGTCGCGTCGCCGAACAGGAAGTTGTTCATCGTCGCCTGCGAGCAGGCGATGGCGCCGAGCGCGCCGAACAGCGCGTTGCAGACCGCCTGCGAGACCTCGGTGTTGCCCGCCACCACCGCCGCCCCTGGGCGCGGGGCGAGAAAGCTCCCCGGCGGGATCACGATGTCCAGCGGCTTCAGGCAACCGTCGTTCAGCGGAATGTCCTCGCCCACCAGGCAGCGGAACACGTACAGCACCGCCGCGCGCGTCACCGCCGGCGGGGCGTTGAAGTTGTTGTGGTCGCGCTGCGCGCCGGTGCCGGTGAAGTCGATCCGCGCGCTTCGTGCCGCCTGATCGACCCGCACCGACACGCGCAGGAGCGCCCCGTCATCCATCGTGTACTCGAACGCGCCGTCGCGCAGCCGGGCGACGACGCGGCGCACGCTCTCCTCGGCGTTGTCCATGACGTGGCGCATGTAAGCCGACCCCGTCCCCCATCCGTGCTCGGCGACGACGCGGCGCAACTCTTGAACGCCCTTCTCGTTCGCCGCCACCTGCGCCTTGATGTCGGCCAGGTTCACGTCGGGGCTGCGCGCCGGGAAGCGGGCGCCCGCCAGCAGCGCGCGCAGCTCCGACTCGCGGAAATGTCCTCCATCGACTAGGAGGAAATTGTCGATCACCACGCCTTCCTCCTCCAGCGTGCGCGAGGCGGGCGGAGTGGAGCCGGGCGTGATCCCGCCGATGTCGGCGTGGTGCCCGCGGCTGCCGACAAAGAACAGGATGCGCACGCCCGCTTCGTCGAAGACCGGCGTGATGACGGTGACATCGGGCAGGTGCGTGCCGCCGTTGTACGGATTGTTCAGCGCGACCACGTCGCCGGGCTTTAGCGTATCGCGCCGGCGCGCGAGCACGGTGCGCACGCTCTCGCCCATCGCGCCCAGATGCACCGGGATGTGTGGCGCGTTGGCGACCAGGAAGCCCTCGGCGTCGAACACGGCGCAGGAGAAATCGAGCCGCTCCTTGATGTTGACGCTCATCGCCGTGTTCTGGAGAACGGCGCCGGTCTGCTCGGCGACATTCATGAACAGGTTGTTGAACAGCTCCAGCAGCACCGGGTCGGGCCGGCCGGAGGCGGCTTCGAGCGCGCCCGCGCGTGGCGCGGCGCGGCGCAGCAGAAGGTGATTGAGCCCCGTCACCTCGGCCGCCCAGCCCGGCTCGACCACCGTGGTCGCGTTCGCCTCGACGATCAGCGCCGGGCCGGTGAGCCGGTCGCCCGTGCACAGGCGCGCGCGGTCGAAAACTGGAGCCTCGAACGCGCCGTCGCTGAAGATCCGCACTTGGTCGATCGGCTCCGGTCCGGCCGCGCCAGCGCGGGGGAGGGCGGTTGCCTCCCGCACGGCCTCGCCCGCCGCGACCGCCTCGACCGCGACCGCTTCCACGACCATCGCCCGATCCGGCGTGGCGAAGCCGAAGCGGGCGCGATGCGCCTCCGCGAACGCCGCTTCCATCCGGTCGTGCCCGTCCAAGGGCACGGGAAGCGCCGCCTCGGTTCCGGCGTAGCGGATATGGGCGTCGGCACGGACGGTGATCCGCGCCGGGTCCGCGCCCTGCGCGACAAGCGCGGCGCTGGCCTCCGCGCCCAGCCGCTCGGCCAGCGCCGTCAGGCTTGGCACCGCCTCCGGGGTGAGCGGCGTCTCGGCCGCCTGTTCGCGCAGCGCGGTCTGATCGGCCAGCCCCATTCCATAGGCCGACAACACGCCCGCGAAGGGGTGGATGAACACCGTCTCCATCCCCAGCGCGTCGGCCACCAGGCAAGCGTGCTGCCCGCCCGCGCCGCCGAAGCAATGCAGGGCGAAGCGGGTCACATCATGGCCCTTCTGGACCGAGACCTGCTTGATCGCATTCGCCATGTTGGCCACCGCGATCCGCAGGAAGCCCTCGGCCACCTGCTCGGGCGCGCGGCGCTGCCCCGTCGCCCGCGCGATCTCGTCCGCCAGGGCGGCGAAGCGCGTCCGAACGGTGTCGGCGTCAAGCGTTGAATCGCCCGCCGGTCCGAAGATCGCCGGGAAGTGCGCCGGCTGGATCTTGCCCACGCAGACATTGGCATCGGTGACGGTGAGCGGCCCGCCGCGCCGGTAGCAGGCGGGGCCGGGATCGGCGCCGGCCGAATCCGGCCCCACCCGGAGGCGCGCGCCGTCGAAGTGCAGGATCGAGCCGCCGCCCGCCGCGACCGTGTTGATCGCCATCATCGGCGCGCGCATCCGCACGCCCGCGATCTCGGTCTCGAAGGCGCGCTCGAACGCGCCGGCGTAGAGCGCCACGTCCGTCGAGGTGCCGCCCATGTCGAAGCCGATGATGCGATCAAGGCCCGCCATCGCGGCGGTGCGCGCCGCGCCGACGATGCCGCCGGCCGGGCCGGAGAGGATCGCGTCCTTGCCCTGGAAGCTGTGCGCCTCCGCCAGCCCGCCATTCGATTGCATGAAGTAGAGGCGCACGCCTTGCAGCTCGGCCGCCACCTGCTCGACATAGCGGCGGAGGATGGGCGAGAGATAGGCGTCCACCACGGTCGTGTCCCCGCGCGGCACCAGGCGCAGCAGCGGGCTGACTTCGTGACTCGCCGAGACCTGCTTGAACCCGGCCGCGCGCGCGAGCGCCGCGAGCCGGCGTTCGTGCTCGGGATGGCGCCAGGCGTGCATCAGCACGATCGCGCAGGCGGCGATCCCCCGTTCGCGCGCCGTGGCGAAGGCGGCCCGCGCTTCGTCCTCGTCCAGTTCCTCGATTTCCGCGCCATCGGCGTCCACCCGCCCGGCGATCTCCACCACCTGCTCGTACAGCATCGACGGCAGCCGGATCGCGAGGTCGAAGAGGCGCGGGCGGGCCTGGTTGCCGATGCGCAGGCTGTCGGCGAAGCCGCGATTGACGACGAGGAGGGTGCGCTCGCCCTTGCGCTCCAGCAGCGCGTTGGTCGCCACCGTGGTGCCCATCTTCACGCTGTCCACCACGCCCGGCGGTATCGGCGCGTCGGGGGCCAGGCCAAGCACCGCCTTGATTCCGGCGATGGCGGCGTCGCGATAGCGGCCGGGGTTCTCGGACAGCAACTTGTGGGTGAGCAGCCGCCCGTTTGGATCGCGCGCGACGATGTCGGTGAAGGTGCCGCCGCGATCGATCCAGAACTGCCATGTCCCCATCAGCGCCTCCGTAAACCGGTCTTTGCCGGCGATGGCCCGCGCGTGATACTGCGCCGATATGCGAGTCTGGGGTAAGATCATCGGCGGCACCGCCGGAATGCTGATGGGCGGCCCGGTCGGCGCCATGTTCGGCGCCGCGCTGGGCCACGCCGCCGACACCGGCCAGATGACGAATTTCCGGATGCCCTCTTTCGGCCCCGCGCCAAACTGGATGCCGAATCCGGCGCGCGTCGCCGCGCTGCTCGGGCGCAAGGACCAGGTGTTCGCGATCTGCGTCGTGGTGCTGGCGGCCAAGCTCGCCAAGTGCGACGGACCGGTGCGACGCGCCGAGATCGACGCCTTCAAGGGCCAGTTCCGCATCCCCCCCGAGGCGGCGCACGACATCGCCCGGCTGTTCGACCAGGCGCGCGATTCGGCCGAGGGCTTCCGCGGCTACGCCGTCCAGCTCGGCGAGAGCTTCGCCGACAATCGCGGGATGCTGGAGGACGTGCTCGCCTCGCTGTTCACCGTCGCGCGGGCCGATGGGCCGGTGAACCAGCGCGAGCATCGGTTCCTCTCCGAGGTCCATGCCGCGTTCGGCTTGGACCAGCGGGCCTGGGACCGGGCGCGCGGCGCGGCGCCGCGCCAGCCGAGGGGCGGAGAGGACTCCGATCCCTATTTGGTGCTCGGCGTGCAGCGCTCGGCCACGGCGGACGAGCTGCGCGCCGCCTGGAAGCGGCTGATGCGCGAGAATCATCCGGACAGCCTGGCCGCGCGCGGCGTGCCGCAGGAGTTCATCGCGCGCGCCAGCGAGAAGGTCGCGCGGATCAACGCCGCCTGGGACAAGATCAAGCGCGAGCGCAACCTGTGAGCCTGGTCACGGTCCGCGACCTGCCGAGCCCCAACCACGACGCGCGCCCGGCCGGCACCCCGATCGACACGCTGGTTCTGCATTACACCGGCATGAGGACGGCACAAGCCGCGTTGGATCGGCTGCGCGACCCGGCGGCCCAGGTGTCCTCGCATTACGTGGTGGACGAGGACGGGACGGTGTTCCGCCTCGTGCCGGAAGCGCGCCGCGCCTACCACGCGGGCGTGTCGTACTGGCGCGGGCACACCGGCCTGAACGACCGCTCCATCGGCATCGAGATCGTCAATCCGGGCCACGAATGGGGCTACCGGGACTTCCCGGTGCTGCAACTGGCGTCGGTGTGCGACCTGTGCCTTGAGATCCTGTCCCGCCACCCGATCCCGCAGCGCAACGTGGTCGCGCACAGCGACATCGCACCCGACCGCAAGGAAGATCCCGGCGAGAAGTTCGACTGGGAGGGCCTGGCGCGCAACGGCGTCGGCGTCTGGCCCGAGGACGTGCCCGACCTCGGCACCGGAGGCGCGGTCCGCGACGCCGCCAGCCTGCGCGACGTGCGCCGGGCGCTGTCGGACATCGGCTACGCGGTGGCGCCCTCCGGCCCACTCGACCCGGCGCTGGCGTCGGTGCTGCGCGCCTTCCAGCGCCACTGGCGCCCCGAGGCGGTCACGGGCCAGGCGGA
>DATFDN010000157.1:0-9594 GCA_035252035.1 Acetobacteraceae bacterium
AGGGACAAATATACCCACCCCCGTGCGGCCTCGGAAAGCACCCGACCGCGCGCGGCAGGAAGTGGCGCGGCAGGAACAGCACCGTGTCGGGGAGCAGGATGATGACCGAGATCACCACCACGAACACGACGTAGATCGGCAGCGATTGGCGCAGCGCGCGCGAGAACGGCACGCCCGCCAAGGACGACGACAGCAGCAGTATGATCCCGCAGGGCGGGGTGATCAGCCCGAACGCGAGGGTCACGATCACCACCACGCCCATATGCACGGCATTGACGTGGCCGAGCTTCTCCAGCGACAGGATCACCGGCATCAGGATGATGATGGCCGGCAGCCCATCGAGGAAGTCGCCCACGATCAGGAACAGGATGGCGACGAAGAACAGGATGGCGCGCGCGTCCGTCGTGCCGAGCCCCTGCACCCAGCCCATGATGATGTCGGCCCCGCCCAGGTAGGCGAGCATCCAGCCGAACGCCGAGGCGCCGGCGACCGCCGTCAGCGGGATCGCGTACAGCACCGCCGCCATGGCGAAGTCCTTGGGCAGGTGTCGGAAATGGCCCCTGTTCATGATCGGCAGCAGCACCGCCAGCGCATAGACAACGGCGGCCATGCCGGCTTCGGCCGGTGTGATGACCCCGCCCAGTATGCTCCCGATGATGATGACCGGGATCATCAGCGGCAGAACGGCGCCGCGCAGCGCGGTGCCGAACTCGAACAGGCTCGCGCGCCGCTTCCGCAAGCCTGGCGCGCCGAAGAAGTAGCTGTAGATCATCAGCCCGACGCAGACCATCAGGCCAGGGATCGCGCCGCCCAGGAACAGGCCGCCCACCGAGGCATCGCCCACCGCGCCATAGACGATGGCCATGATCGAGGGTGGGACCATGCTCGCGATCGAGGCGCCGGCGGCGATCAGCGCGGCCGAGAAGGCGGGCGCGTAGCCCTCCTCGCGCATCGCCGGCATCAGCACGGTGCCGATCGCGACCGTGTCGGCCGTGGAGGAGCCCGAGATGCCGCCGAAGATCATGCAGGAGACGGCGACGACATGGGCGAGCCCGCTGCGCAGGTGCCCGACCATCGCCTGGGTCAGCGCGATCAGTCGCGGCGTGATCCGGGCCGAGGTCATCAGCTCGCCCACCAGCAGGAAGAACGGGATGGCGAGCAGCGCCAGCTCGTTGATGCCGTTGAAGAGCTGACCCATCAGCGAGCCGATGGTGAGATCCGTGAAGGTCGCGGCGACGACCACGACGGCGGCGATCAGCGCGAAGGCGACTGGCAAGCCGGCGTAGCCAAGGGCGAGGAACAGGCCGCACATCACGACGATGGCGGTTTCGTTCCCGCTCATGGCCCGCTCTGGGCAGGAGGCGCGGCGAGCTCGGCGCCGGGCGGCGGCTCGGGCTCGGGGTCCGGGAAGCCGCGCCGCCAGCCGTTGACCAGCTTCTCGATCGAGAACAGCCCGATCAGCGCGCCCGCGACCGGGATCGCGGCGTAGAGCACCGCGATCGGCGTGAGGGAGGGCATGAGATAACTGCCAAACCCCGTTAGAAAATTCAGGTAGCCGAACCACACCATGGCTCCGGCGACCCCGATCATCACCAATTGCTGGAAGGTCTCGATCGCGGTCCGCGCCCCGCCCCCGAAAAGCTCCGCGCTGGCCGCGAGCCGGAAGTGGTCGTTGCGCCGCACGCCGAGGGCGCCGCCCATGAACACGCCCCAGACGAAGAAGCCGAGTGAGAATTCCTGGGCCTCCAGCCACGGACGGCGTAGGATGCGGAAGGCGACATCGGCGAGTTCGCTGAGCAAGAAGCCGGCCAGCAGCAGGCCGCAAAGCACGATCAGGGCGAATTCAAGCGGATCAAGCCCGCGCCACTTGAGCTGCGGCCGCTTGCGGGAGAGAACGGCGGCGGACCAGGTGGCGTAGGTCATTCGCGCTTGTCGCGCCCCATCACGCCGTCACCTTGCGCACCAGCCCCAACAGCCGCACCGCGTACGGTCCGAGCGCCTGGGCCTGCTCCTCCTGGATCGGCGTCGCGATGTCGATGAAGCTCTGGCGATCGACGCCGGTGAAGAACTCGACCCCCATCTGCTTCAGCGACTCCACGGCGGCGTGGTCGTAGGCGAGCGAGCGCGGCACCGTGAGGCCGCGGGCGTACTCGAACGTGGCCGTTATCCAGCCCTGCTCCTCCGGGCTGAGGCTCTTCCATGCCTTGTCGCTGATCCAGAGGTGGTTGTTGTTCGCCTCGTGATCGGTCGCGGACAGCACCGGGGCCACCTCATAGTGCTTCTGCGCGCGATAGATGTCGGCGCCGTTCTCCGCGACATCGACCAGCCCGGTTTCGAGCGAGGTGTACACCTGCCCGATCGGCATGTGGATCGGCACCGCGCCATAGGCGCTGAAGAAGCGGTCCTCGGTCTTGGTCGCCTGCACGCGAATCTTCCGGCCCTTCAGGTCGCCGACGTTCCTGACCTCGAACTTCGCGTAGCACTTGCGGAAGCCGAGCGTGCCCAGCCCGAGCGAGCGCGCGCCCGTGGTGTTGGCCGCGATCATTTCCCGGAACAGATCATTGACCGAGGGATCGAGCACCGCCTTGGCGAGGTGCGCCTCGTCGCGAAAGATGAAGTGCAGCGAGAACACGCCGGCCTGCGGCACCACGGTCGAGGTGTTGGCCGTGGAGTTTATGACGAAATCGATGTCGCCGCTGCGCACCTTCTGCGCCAGTTCCGGTTCCTGGCCGAGCTGCGCGCCGGGGAACTCATGGATCGAGAAGCGCCCGCCGCTAAGCTGCTTGAGCTTGGCGTTGAACGTGTCGGCGAAGAACCCGTACCCAGTATCGTGCGGCTCGTCATGGGCGAAGGCGAAGACCCGGTTGCCCGCCGCGATCGCCGGCGCGGCCAGCAGGGCCGCTCCCGCGGCAAGGGCCGGAGCGGAGGCCATGAAAGCGCGGCGCGACAACGCCGGCGGCCGGGCGGAGCCGTTTCCTGACATGTTCCCTCCCGCGGAGCTTGGACAGGATCAAACGGTGTCGGCCGGCCGGCTGTCAATCGCGACGCTCTTGGAGGATCGGGCTACAACCCTGCCCGGTCCAGGCCCAAGATAGCCCGCGCGCAGGCTTGGGCGCGCGGAACCAGGCTGCCGAGTTCGAGGAACTCGTCCTCGGTATGCGCCTTCTCGCCCACCGGACCCACCGCGCAAATCGTCGGCGCGCCCACGCCGGCGGCAAATCCCGAATCGGCGCACCCGCCGGTGAACTCGCCGCGAGGGACGAAGCCACTCGCCGCGGCGGAATCGGCGTAGAGTTTGAACAGCCGCTCTCCAGCCGGGGTCTGGCGCAGCGGACGGAATTCGCCCCGAAGCTCCGGTTGCGCGCGCGTGCCGGGAACGAAACTCCGCGCGATAATTTGCTCGGCCCGGCCAACAACCGCGTCACGATCCTCCGGATGGACGTAGCGAATGTCGAGCTGTCCCTCCGCCGCCGGGGCAACGGTGTTGACGCTCTGCCCGCCTCGCACCAGCCCGACGTTGACGGTGATGCCGCGATCCATTTCGGTAAGCGCGTGCAATGCCTGCACCTTGCGCGCCAGCTCCTCGATCGCGCTGATCCCGTCGGCATGGTTCACGCCCGAATGGGCGGCCCGGCCGGTGATCTGGAAGGTCATGAACACGCCGCCCTTGCGCCCGGTGACGACGCCGGTGCCACGGCCAGGCTCGCTGTTGAACACCGCGCGCGCGCCCCGCGCCTCCGCCTCGATCACGCCCCGCCCCTCCGGACTGGCGATCTCCTCGTCGCCGGTGAACAGGCCGATCACCGGCGCGGGCGCGCCGCCGAAGCGGGCCAAGGCGGCGAGCACGAAACAATTCATGACCAAGCCGCCCTTCATGTCGGCGACGCCCGGCCCATAGGCCCGGCTACCTTGGATGCTGAACGGCCGCCGCGCCGCCTCGCCATCCGGGAACACCGTGTCGCGGTGTCCCATCAAGAGGATGTGGCCGCCCATCCTGAGCGCCGCCCCGTCCCACGGCACACGAGCGCGCAGCACATCGCCGTGGCGCGGCTGCTCGACCACCTCGACCGGCACGCCATGGCTGGCGAGGAAACGACGCAGCACTGCGCCCACCGCGTCGATGCCGCTTTTGTCATAGCTGTTGCTGTCGATATCGACGATCGTGCGGAGCAGCGCGACCATTGGATCGAATTGGCTGGCGAGCCAGCCAGCGATTTGCTCATCTTGCACCACCCCGATCAACCTCCGAAATACGCGACTCCAAAGGCGAGCTTGGCTCGGATGACAGGTTCGGGACAACATACCAAAGGTTGTATATTAGCTAATGCTCTGATATGGCTGAGGAAATTGGTCTTAAATTTTTGGTTCTAAATTGTTTCGTTCTATCTTATACACGCATCGCGAGCAATTTCGTTTCATTCCCTTGGGTGCGCCCGCCTTCCGCGCACCGACCAGGCAGGGCAGCATACCGCCGGGAACGGAGGGCACACATGAGCGATGATCCCGTGCGGCCGGATGGCGAGCCTTGGCAGTGGGACGAGCCCGCTTGGCGCCGGATCGTCGGCCGCGCCCGCGCCGGGCGCAGCCTGCGCCCCGATGCCTGGCCCGGCGGCGCGCGCTGCGCCGTCGCACTGTCCTTCGACGCCGATCACGAGACCATTCCGCTGCGCGACAACGACCTGAGCCCGATGCGGATCAGCCAGGGCCAATATGGCAGCCGCGCCGCGATGCCGCGCATCCGCCGCCTGCTCGCGCGCCATGCCGTTCCGGCGAGCTTTTTCTACCCTGCGGTCTCCGCCCTGCTCTACCCCGACGAGGTGCGGGAGCTCGCCAACGAGGGGCATGAAATCGGCATCCATTCCTGGATACATGAGTTGAACACGACCTTGGCGCCCGAGGCCGAACGCGACCTCACGCTGCGCGCCCGCGACGTGCTGGCACGCGTCTCCGGGCAGGAACCCGTGGGCATCCGCACCGCGAGCTGGGATTTCTCGCCGCACACGCTCGCTATCATCCGCGAGATGGGATTGCTGTACGACAGCAGCCTGATGGCGGACGACGATCCATATGAATTGGAGGATGGCGGCAAGCCGACAGGAATCGTCGAGCTCCCGCCGGAGTGGATTCGCGATGATTTTGTGTACTTCAACATGCTGCGGCACGCACCGCTGCGCCCGTACACGCCGCCATCCTCAGTGGAAGAGATCTTCCGCGCGGAATTCGACGGCGCGCGCGACGAGGGCGGGCTGTTCCTGCTGACCATGCACCCCCATGTCATCGGCCACCGCTCACGGCTCGGGCTCCTGGATCGCTTGGTCGCCCACGCGAAGGCCCAGGGCGCCTGGTTCGGAACGCACGCGCAAGTTGCACGCTGGTGTGCCAAGCTGCTTCCCGGGCCGGGCTGACCTGGGTTGTTAAAATTGCAGGACCGGCCATCACGAAACCGGGAACCGGCTGGCGGGGACAATGGATTTCCATTAGCTACCATATGAACCCGTAGCGCGGGCGCTGGACCGAGAATGCAGGCATAGGTTGTGGCACCAGACCGAGCCATGTCCACGGCCGGCGAACAGTTCTGGTCGGAGATCTGGGGTGATGTCCAAGCGACCTGGCGCGCTCGGCAGTGATGGCTGCCGTCCGGGATAACGCACAGTTCAGTTTGCAACACAAGCAACGATTGGATCGATCTATGGCCGACAATCCAGACAAGAAGGCAACGGACTCGCAGGAGCAGATTCGGGCGTCTGCGCGCAACGCCAGCCAGGGCGCGGCGGAGGCCACCCAGCGCAGCGCCGCCGCGGCCGAGCACGCGGGCCGGCTGAGCGGCGAGACGGTGCGCGAGTCCGGGGAGGCGACGGCCGACGCGATGCGTCGGGGTGCCGACGCGAACGCCGACGCGATGCGCCATTTCGGCGAGGCGGCGGCGGACTCGACGCGCCGGGGCACGAACATGCTCGCCGAGCAGCATCGCCGGTTCGTGGAGTCCACGACCGAGCAGTTGGAGCGCGCCGCGCGCACCATGGCGCAAGCGGTCCAGGAGCGGGCGCAGGATGTGCGCACGATGATGGTCCTGCCGCGCCTCTCCGGCGAGGGGTTCGGTGACATGCAACAGAGTCTGGAGCGCCTCGTCCAAGGCGTGATCCAGACGAATTTGCGTTCCGCCGAGCAGCTGTTCCAGCTCGCCGACACCGGCCGGTTTGTCGCCGCGCAGCAGCAATTCCTGCGCGACTATCTCGGCACGCTGTTCGAGGGCACGACCATCCTGGTGCGCTCCGTCCGCCAGTTCGCCGATCAGGCGCTCAACAATCTTGAGCAGCAGCTTGAGCAGCGCCGGCGCGAAGGTCAGGGAGCCGAGCGGCCGGAGGCTTCGGGGCAACAGCGCGGCCGCGTGGCCGACGTGATGCACCGTGACGTGCGCATTGCCAGCCCGGACGACACGGCCCAACAGGCCGCCCGCCTGATGCGCGAGGAGGACACCGGCGCCTTGCCAGTCGGCGAGAACGATCGCCTGGTGGGAATGGTGACGGACCGCGATCTCGCGGTGCGCGTCGCCGCCGAGGGCCGCGATCCCGCCCGGACCAAGGTGCGCGAGGTGATGACCCCCGAGGTGCGCTACGTGTTCGAGGATGAGGATCTGAAGCGCGTGGCCGAAACCATGGCCGAGCAGCAGGTGCGCCGCCTGCCGGTCATGAACCGCAACAAGCGTCTGGTGGGTGTCGTGTCGCTGTCCGACATCGCCAAGAGAGGACAATCGGAGGAAGCCGGCCACGCGCTGCGCGGCGTCGCCCGCGAGGGGGGCAGGCACACCCAGACCGCGGCGGAGTGAGGGCTGCTTTGCTTGGAGCCTAAACCTCTCTTGCCGCCTTCCCCTCTCCCCCCGAGGGTGGGGAGAGGGTCGGGGTGAGGGGGCCTCCTCCGCGCCATTAGATCATGCGGCCGCGTCTACCCCTCACCTAACCTCTCCCCCTTCCGGGGGAGAGGGATTATTTCGGGGGACCACCGGCCCGACGGTCCTATTCCTGCGCCACCGCCGCCGACCATGGCGAGGCCGCGTCGCTGATGCCCGTCCGCGTGCCGTCCGCGTTCTGAGCGACCAGGTTCGGGCAGGCGAAATTGATGGGCAGGACGGCGTGTTCGACAACCTCCACCGGGCCATCGTCGCGCAACGCCTCGATGACGGCGCCTGGCATTCGCCGATCGACGCTGACCTTCTCGGCGTCAGAGACATCGATGCGCGGATGATGCGCCGCCTCTTCCAAACGCATGGTGAAATCGGCGGCATAGGTCACGGTCTGGAACACCGCCGCCAGAATCCGCCGCCCGCCGGAGGCGCCGGCGGCGATCCAGGGGCGCGCGCCTTCCTTGAGGATCACTGGCAGCATGTTGGTCAGCGGCCGCTTGCCGGGCGCGATCGAGTTTGGCTGGCCGGGCCGTGGATCGAACCACATGACTCCATTGTTCATCAGCACCCCGGACCGGGGCAGCACGACGCGGCTGCCCATTGACGAGAGCAGCGTGGACGTCAGCGCCACCATGCTCCCGTCCGCGTCGCAGACCGTGAGGTGCGTGGTGCAGCTATCCGCCCCAGGCGGCTCCGTCTCGCCCAACCCGCTCAGCCGCTCGGCATAGGCGGCCTTCATGGCGCGGGCGAGCGCCACGTACCAAGCGGGCGAGGGCCGGTCTTCGTAGGGTGCCGCCACCATGCGCTCCAGCACGCGCACCAAGGTGGGCGCCGCCGTGAGCCCGCCAGTGAGCTGCAAGGTCCGCCCCCGCCATGCCACCTCCGTTGCCTCCCGCGGCCGGGCCTGGCAGCGGCGCAAATCCTCGGCGGACAGCACGCCCCCCATCTCCGCCACGTCGGCGGCGATCGCCCGCGCGACCTCGCCCTCGTAGAAGTCGCGCAGGCCGGCGCGCGCGAGCTGCTCCAAGGTGTTGGCGAGATTGCCCAATGGGAAAAAGCCGGGCGTCCCCTGGTAGGGCGGGACCGGCGGCAAGCCATCGGGCAGGTAGATGCGCGCGCTCTCGGAGTAAAGCCGCAGCACCGAGGCCGCGTTGGCGATCTTCAGCGTGGTGAACCAATCCTGCGGCAGGCCGCGCCGGGCCAACGCGATGGCGGGCGCGATCACCTCCCTGAACGGCAGCTTGCCCCAGCGCGCGTGCATGAAGGCGTATCCAGCGGGCGCCGAGGGAATGGCGAAGGAGAGCGGGCCGTGGACATTGGCATTCCCCTCCACCTCCGGCCAGGCGAACAGGTCGCGGATCATCCGGCCGGTCAGCTTGAAGCGGGAGGGATCGAGGCCGCGCGGCGCCACTGGTCCGAAATCGACGACCTCGGCCCGGTCCTCCCCGGCGCGATGTACCAGCGCGAAGCCGATGCCCCCCAACCCCGAGTTCCACGGCTCCACGGCCGCGAGCGCGAGCGCGGTGGCGACCGCCGCGTCGATCGCGTTCCCGCCCGCGTCCAGCACCGCGACCCCAGCCTCGGCCGCGTCCCTGGATTGACTGACCACGACCCCGCGCCGGCCGCGCGCCGCGGGCTTGGTGAGATGCCAATGCTGAGTGAGGTGCGGCGGTGGTACGTATTGCATATAGGTTCCCTTCAAGCTTGTCCGTCTCCTCCCTCGACCCCTCCCGCAAGGGCTACGGCGGTCACACATCTCCGGAATGCGCGTGCGCCTGGCGCTTGTCCACCTCTCCCGCGTAGCGGGAGAGGTCGCGGAGCGAAGCGACGCGGGTGAGGGCGGCGCGGCTGAGGGCCAAGCATTAGCCCTCTCTTCACCTCCCTCCTTCACCATACCGCATGGCCAATCGTCACGCCCGCCACCTGCGCCATCACCAGACCGACGCCGAACACGCCCTCTGGCGGATGCTGCGCAACCGCCGCTTCCAACGCCACAAGTTCCGCCGCCAGCACCCGATCGGCCCGTTCATCGCCGACTTCGCCCGCGTCGCCGCGCGTCTGGTCATTGAAGCGGATGGTGTCCAGCACGCCGAGTCGGCCGCGGACACGGGCCGCACCGCCTGGCTTCAGGCACATGGCTGGCGCGTGATCCGGTTCTGGAACACCGACATCCTGACGACCCCGGAGCACGTCGCCGACACGATCCTTGCCGCTGTTTGCGACCCTCACCCGGCGCTCCGCGCCGACCTCTCCCGCCAAGCGGGAGAGGTGGACGGATCGGGCACGGCTGCGCGCGAACTCGGCGAATACCTCCCTATCTGATTCGGCACACCATTCCGCGCATGTGTGACCGCCGTAGCATGCAAGGGGAGGGTAAGTCGCCCGCCTCGCTCCTCCCTTTGCGGGAGGGGACAGGGGAGGGATGAAACAGCATGACAACACAACCGACCGGAAGATGCTCTAGAGGAACGGAGTTGTCGCCCTCGGCCCAAAAGGCGTTATTACAGATTAGTTTGAAAAAGGAATGAAGTCAATAATGCCAAATCATTTGGATCTGATGACCCCAACCCATCTCGCACCGCGAGAGCTAGTGGTCTGATCGACGTTGATGATTCCCTTGGCGCCCGGGGTTTGCGAGCCTTGGCGCATGAGGGGAGGCATTGAGGTCCGGCTTCGGCCGGGTGACCGTGAGC
>DATFDN010000158.1:0-7035 GCA_035252035.1 Acetobacteraceae bacterium
GCTTGTCTCCTCGTTTGGGGACAGTCAGTGCCGTCTCGCGACTGTTAACGACCGCCCATTTGGCACGCGCCAGACCCCGCGATTAGATGGTAGGATGCGTATGGACTTATGAACCGAGTTCATGGATGTCTCGGGAAAGCGTCAGCGACCTTCGCATCTTCCTCGCAGTAGCGCGGGAGCGGAGCTTCACCCGAGCCGCCGGAAAGCTCGGCGTGTCTCAATCGGCGCTGAGCCACACCATTCGTGCGCTTGAAGCGCGGCTCGGGCTCAGGCTCCTGACGCGTACCACGCGCAGCGTCGCGCCAACCGAGGCGGGCGAACGCCTGCTTCGCACTCTTGGCCCGGCATTTGAGGAGATCGACTCCACGTTGGCCGCGCTCAGCGAGCTGCGCGAAAAGCCCTCCGGCACCATCCGCGTCACGGCGGGCGAGCACGCGGCTGATACGATCCTCTGGCCCACCCTGGAAAGGTTCCTGCCGGACTACCCGGACATCACGGTGGAAATCGCTGTCGACAATGGGATGACGGACATCGTTGCCGAGCGCTATGACGCGGGCGTGCGCCTGGGCGAGCAGGTGGCCAAGGACATGGTCGCGGTGCGCATCGGGCCGGACCTGCGCATGGCGGTCGTCGGCGCGCCCTCCTACTTCGCCAGGCGGCCGCGGCCGAAGGCGCCCCAGGACTTGACTGCGCACACATGCATCAACCTGCGGCTGCCGACCTTGGGCGGGCTCTACGCCTGGGAGTTCGAGAAGGCCGGGCGCGAGCTGAGGGTGCGCGTCGAGGGGCAGCTCGTGTTCAACGGCGGCGCCCTGATCCTCAAGGCGGCGACGGCCGGTTTCGGCCTGGCGTACTTACCTGAGGACCGGGTGCGGGCGCGCCTCGCCGACGGGCGGCTCGTTCGGGTGCTCGCCGACTGGTGTCCGCCCTTTTCGGGCTACCACCTCTACTACCCGAGCCGCCGCCAGCCCACGCCAGCCTTCGCCTTGCTGGTCAACGCGTTACGCTATCGCGACTTGGGTCGGTGACACGTCGTGAAGGTGCTACGCGGCGTTGCCGAGCGCCGACAACACGCCGTCGCAGACCCGGCCAAGCGCCGCCTCGGTCAGATCCGCGTGGATCGGCAGGGCGAGGATGCGTTGCGCCAGAGCCTCCGAGACCGGCAGGGCCGACCCGTCATGGTGCTCCCGGTAGGCGGGCTGATGGTGCAGCGGACGCGGATAGTAGATAGCGGTCGGGATGCCGCGTCCGCGCAGATGCGCCTGCACCCTGTCGCGCGTGCCGGAGTCGGGGAGCAGGATGGCGTAGATCGCCCAGGCAGGCGTGCTACCGGCCACGCGCGCCGGCGTCTCCACCCATCCGGCAAGGTGGCGGTCATAGAACCGCGCCACCTGCTCGCGGGCCGCCAGCTCCTCGGCGAACACGGTGAGCTTGGCGAGCAGCACCGCCGCTTGCAACGAATCGAGCCGGCCATTCATGCCGGTGCGCAGCACGTCGTAGCGGGTTGTGCCCTCACCGTGCGTACGCAGGCTGCGATACAGCGCGGCGCGGGACTCGTCCTCGGTGAACAGCGCGCCACCGTCGCCATAGCCGCCGAGCGGCTTGGACGGAAAGAAGCTGGTGGCCGTTGCCTGCGCCGCCGTGCCGAGCGGGCGTCCGTGCAAGGTGCAGCCGAAGCTCTGCGCGAGATCATCCAAGGTGAAAAGCCCCTCCCGCGCGGCCACCTTGTTCAGCGCCGGCCAATCGGCGGGCTGGCCGAACAGATCAACTCCGATCAGCGCGCGGGGCCGCAGCCGCCCCGCGCGGCGCACCGCCTCGATGCGCTGTTCGAGATGCGCGGGGTCGATCTGGAACGTGCTGGGATCAACGTCCACGAAGACCGGCGTGGCGCCGAGCACCAACGGTACCTCGGCGGTCGCCGTATAGGTGAAGGCGGGCAGGAACACCGCGTCCCCCGGTCCGATGCCCTCGGCCATCAGCGCGATCTGGATGGCGTCGGTCCCGGAACTCACCCCGACGCAATGCCGCGCCCCGCAAAACGCGGCGAGCTTCGTCTCAAGCTCCGCCACCTCCGGGCCAAGGATGAACTGGCAATGGGCCAGCACGGCATCGATTCGCCGGCGCAACTCCGGCGCGATGCGGGCTTGCTGCGCCTTGAGATCAAGAAAGGGCACCGGGGCGGCGGCATCGGTCATGGGCGAGTCACCATGGGAACGGCTCCATCGGCATTGTGCTCGAATTCCGGCACCAACCGGCCGAGCAGGGTCAGGGCGAGGCGGGCTTGGCCGCCCCGGCAGGCGGCGGCGATCTCCTCGATGGCGCGGCCGACAATCGCGGGGTCGGCGGTGCGCGGGGTTGCCATCAGCAAGCCCGGATGGCCTGTCGGGGCGGGCGGCTCCTTGCCGTGGAACAGCTCCTCGTACAGCTTCTCGCCGGGCCGCAGGCCGGTGAAGCGGATCTCCACATCCTGATCCGGGCGCAGGCCGGCGAGGCGGACCATTTGCCGGGCCAGCTCCACGATCTTCACCGGCTCGCCCATGTCCAGCACGAAAATTCCCGCATCCCGGGCAGAGGCCGCGGGATCGGGAGGCGCCTGGGTGCCGACCACGCTCGCCTGCAAGACGAGGCCCACCGCCTCGCGCACCGTCATGAAGTAGCGCCGCATGTCCGGATGGGTCACGGTCAGCGGCCCGCCGCGCGCGAGCTGGCGCTGGAACAGCGGCACCACCGATCCGGTGCTGCCCAGAACGTTGCCGAAGCGCACGGTCACGCAGCGCATCCCCGCCCCGCCAGCACGGGCCGCGATGTCGAGCGCCTGGCAGTACATCTCGGCCAGGCGCTTGGACGCTCCCATGACGCTGGTCGGGTTCACCGCCTTATCGGTGGAGATCAGCACCATCGCCCCCGCCCCCACGGCGCGGGCGGCGTCCGCCACATGGCGCGTTCCGGCGACATTGGTCAGCAGCCCTTCCAGCGGATTTGCCTCGACCATCGGCACATGCTTCAGGGCCGCGGCATGGAACACCAGCTCGGGCCGCCAGTGCTCGAACAGGGCGCGGATGCGCGCCTCGTCGCGGATATCGGCCAGCAGCGCCTGCCGCGGCACCTCCGGGGCGGTTTCGGCAAGCTCCAGGTCGATCTGCCATAGAGCGTATTCGCCGTTGTCGAGCAGGATCAGCGGCTCGGGGCCGAGCGTGGCGAGTTGGCGGGCCAGTTCCGAACCGATCGTGCCGCCGGCGCCGGTGACGATCACGCGCCGCCCCTGGATCAGCCGGGCCATGCCCTCGCGGTCCAGCGGCACTTGCGGGCGGTTCAGCAGATCCTCGATCGCGATGGGCCGCAGTTCCAGCTCCCGACCCGTCCCGCCGCGTCCGCCGGGACGGGTCGCGGGATCGAGCGCGGTGGGACGCGGCGCGCGGCGGATCACGATGCCATAGCGGTCGGCCTGGTCCATCAGCGCGGCAAGCCGTGTGCCGGCCAGATCGGGCGTGGCGACTACCAGGCAGCGCGGCAGGCGGCCCTCGGCATGGAGCCGGGCCAGCACCGATGGCGCGTCCTCGACGGAGCCCAGGATTGGCTGGCCTTGGATGCGTCGTCCCGTCTGGCGGGAGCCGACGAGCAGCCCCGCCACCCGGAGCCTTTGGCCTCGATCCTGCGCCAGGGCGCGGAGGAACAGATCAGCGTCCTCGCCGGTCCCCACCAGCAGTGCGGTGTCGGGGGTATCAGGCTGCGTGTCGCGGGCGGAGGGGCGGACCCGTATCCGCTCATAGGCGACCCGTGGTGCCGCCAAAAGGGCGAGCAGAGTAAGGCCGAGGACGGCGGGAAAGGCAGGATTGGCGATCGGCACGCCGGCCAGGGCCATGGCGGCGGAGACGATCCCGGCCGCGGTGACGCTGGCTCCCGCGACCGCCAGCAAATCGCCCATGGCGAGGAAGCGCCAGTATTGAAGCGAGAGCCCAAATGGGCGTCCCGCCACCAGCACCGCCGCCGCGCTCAGGGAAATGGGCCAGGTCGGGGTCAGGGCCGGCCCGGACGGGTCAGCGATCCAACGCGCCAGCGGCAGCGCGGCCGCCGCCAAGGCGCCGTCCAGCAGGATATTGACGGCGATTCGGGTCAGCGAGCGGGCGCGCATCGCGCCCCTATACGGCCGATCCGGATCAGTGGGAACGCTCTCCAGTTCGTTCGACCACTCCCCCTCCTCTATTCACCTCTCCCGCGCGCGGGAGAGGTGAAGCGGCGGGCCGCCGGAGATTAACCCCCACCTTGCGCCGCAACGTCTGGCCCGTGTTCCGGCACCGTCCGCGCATGGGAGTCAATCCGATAGACGGCGAGCCGCGCGCGCTTGCCCCGCAACCCGATCTCGCCGATGCGCACGCCCGGAATCGTTCCCCCCAGCCTTCGCCAGGTCGGCTCCCCCACCAGGATCGTGCAATAGCGGACCGCGCCGCCCGCATAGTCCTTGCCGAGTTGCTCGAGTCGCGCGCCGACATTGGCGGTATCGCCGAGCAGGCAATATTCAAGACGCGGTCCGCTGCCCAGGCTGCCGGCCACTAGCTCCCCAGTGTGCAGGCCAACGCGCAAGCCGGTCTCCGGCAGCCCCGCGTCCCGCCAGCCATCGTTCAGCCGCTCCATGGCGCGCTCCATGGCCAGGGCGCAGCGCGCGGCGTTGCGGGCGTCCGCTGTCACCGCCGCCTCGTCCCGTCGCGGCACCGGGCAGCCGAAAGCCGCCAGGATGCCGTCGCCCACGAAGCGCAGCACGACGCCGTCGTGCTCGATGATGAGCTGGACCATCGTATTGATGTAGAGGTCGAACCAGGCGATCAGCGGCTCTGGGGCGAGGCGCTCGCAGATCGCGGTGGAGCCGGCGATGTCGCAGAACATCACCGTGGCGGTCAGCGTTTGCGGGCGCGGCCGCCCGCCCGCGAGGAACAACTCGCGTTCGCGCATCAGCTCCTCGGCGACCGGCTCGCTCATGAACCGGCGGAACAGCGCGCGCAGGGCGCGCCGGTCGCGTCGTTCTCCCAGCCCCCGCCAGGCGCGGAATGCGCCGCCAGCGGCCACGGCCGCCAGAATGGGGGCGACGCACGGCACCAGCATGGCGCCGCTCGCGTAGGCCCCGAGCGCCGCCGCCACGAACGCCGCGCCGACGCCGGCCAGAACGGCCCCAAGGACGTAGCCCGCGAACACCGATGCCGCCGCGAGACCGGCAGCGGCCATGCCCAAGGTGGTCAGGATCTCGGTCCAAGGGAGGAAGGGAGAGGGAACCGCGCGCCCGTCGAGGAGCTGGGACAGGATCTGGGCGTGGATCTCGACGCCGAAGCTTGGCTGCCCAAAGGCCGAAGCCAGCGTGCGGTGCTCGTCTTCCCCCTGGCGCAGACTGCCGACCAGCGCGATCTTGCCGCGAAGCCACTCCGGCGGCAGGAGCCGCACGGCCTCGGCCGGATAGACCGGGAAGGCGTGCCCGCCACGCGCCCGCCGCCACATGATCGGGAATGGCCGGTCCGGCACCGGGACGCCGAGCGCGGCGGCGAGGCTGGCGGCGAAGCTCAATTCCCCGGTCGCGGGGTGGACGGGGATATGCTCGCGAACGGCATCGTCAAACCGATCGCGGGCCAGGTTAGCGGTGCCGGCGCGCACGCCCGCGACGAATCCGGCCAGGGTGCGGCGGCGCTCGGGTGAGGCCGGGGTTTCGGGGGCCAGCGTGATCACGACCACAGGCACATCGGCGCGCCGGATCGCTCGGCGCAGGGCGGCATCCTTCGCGGGCTCCGTGGGGCGGTCGAGCAGCACGTCGAGGCCGATCGCCGCGACCCTGGCTCGGGCAAGCTGATCCAGAAGGCCGGCGAGGAAGGTGCGGTCGATCGGCGAGCGGTAGGGAAAGAGATCGAGCGTGTCCTCGGTAATCCCGACGATCACGATTCGCTCGTCGGGCGGGAGGGCCGGCGCGGCAAGGCGGAACGCGACAGCCTCGAACAGACGCTCCGCGGCGGCCAAGGGCGAGGGCGGGCGCACGCTGAGCAAGGCGACGAAAGCGGCGAGCGCCGGGATCAACGCAATGCGCGCCGCCCCCGCCGTCCGCCGCCCGCGTGTGACCCAGGTCATCCTTTCCGCCGCGTACTGGATTCTATGGTAAGCCTCTTGTGGCGCGGGCCGGAAGGCAAGCGGCCCGCCTCGGGGCGCATCAGGGGAGAGCGCGTATGCCAGCAGGATTCGTGTTGGCGATCATGCTGTGCAGCGGCGACAATTGCGACATGCTCCGGGCGGAGCCGGGCATATCCTACCCAACCTACGAGGCCTGTGCCGCCGCCTCGGCGGCGAAATCGGCGATGCTGAACGACCTCGTGGCGCAATACCGCGCAGAGAGGCGCGAGGCCGACATCATCTGCCTGCGTGAGGTGCAGCGCATCACGGCCATCGAGACTCCCTATGAAGTGGCCGGCGCCGCGAGCCTGCGGGCGGAGCCGAGCCCGGACGCGCAAGCCGTGGGCGCGCTCTCCCCAGGGCAGCGTGTGCTCGCAACCGGCGCGGTCGTCGGGACGCCATGGCTGCGCGTCGTCATACCCTCCTCCGGAGCGAGCGGGTTCGTTGAGCAGAGTCATCTGCGCGCGCCCTCCGCTCCTGCCCCATCGTCCCCGCCCCGCGCCGAGCCCGCCCTCTCGCGCTCCACCCCCACTCCTACGCACCCCGGCGCGTTCCGAGACTGCGCACGCTGCCCGGTCATGGCGCCCCTGCCGGGCGGGGTCTTCATCATGGGCTCCAACGAAGATCCCACCGAGCGCCCCATGCACCGGGTCAGCGTACCGCCCGTGGCGCTTGGCGAATACGTCGTCACCGAGGCCGAGTGGGGCGCCTGCGCCGAAGCTGGCGGCTGCGCCTACAGGCCGCCGCTCGACGAGGCGGCGGCCGAGCGCCGGCCGATGGCGAACCTGAGCTGGACGGATGCGGGGCAATATGTGGCCTGGCTGCGAAAGACCACGGGAAAGCCGTATCGCCTGCCAAGCGAGGCCGAGTGGGAATACGCGGCGCGCGCCGGCA
>DATFDN010000159.1:0-19351 GCA_035252035.1 Acetobacteraceae bacterium
ATCCACCCAGCACGTCGGGATTCGTCGTTCCATTCAACAGGAGCAAATAAGACAGGAACGAAGAGGGCGACTGCCATCCCAAGCCCTGAAACGATGACTGTTCCCAGCATCTCTAGCTTCCTTTCGGCGATTGCCACGAGGCCGGGGGCATTGCCACGCGGACCCCCGCCGGCGCAGTGACTGAACTCACACAAGAATAGCGCGTGACCCTGCCCGGCACTCTCGCATCGTCCACGCGCGCTGTTGCGGAAGCGGTCAGTGTGGTGCCGCTCACAAATCGTTGGCTGGCCACAAAGCATGATGCCGCCGGCACATGGCCAAACTTCGTCCGGAGGCACCGATGCACCGATGGCTCTACTTGCCGAGGCTGAACAGGAAGCCGAGTTGGAATTTCGCGATACCAGTTGCCGCATTGAGCGCAATTTGCCTGCTCGCTCCGGATCGTGCCTATGCGCACATCAAATGGTTTTGCCCCTATGACACGACGGTTCCGCCGCTGCCGCTCGCGGATGTGCTTACGCCGAGCTTTGCCTTCATCGCCGCCGGCTTTGGCGCCTTGATGTTCGTCGCGTACGTTATCGACGGCATAGTGGAGCGAAAGGGCTGGCTCGGGTCGCTCGATCGCGCGCTTCTCGGATGCGAGCCTGCGATATCCGTTCTCGTTCGCGCCAGCGTTTGCATTTTCTTCCTTATCCTCTGGATGGACGGCAGGACGATTCTGACACCGGAGCTGAAGACGACCTCCGCGTGGGTGCCGTGGCTCCAGCTCGCGGTCGCCGCATTCACGCTGTGGCGGCGCACCCTCGTCCTCGCCGGGGCCGGGATCGCCGTGCTCTATATGTACGGCGTCGCGCGGTACGGCGCCTTTCATATGCTGGACTATCCGATTTTCCTCGGGCTCGCGGCCTATCTCGGCTTGAGCGCTGCTGCCAGTCCCTTCCTCTCGAAGCTGCGGCTGCCCGTGCTGTACTTCAATCTCGTCGTTACCATGATGTGGGGGGCGATCGAGAAGTTCGGGTATCCCTATTGGACGTTCCCGCTGCTTGCGACACATAAGGGATTGGCTTTTGGAATGCCCTTCGGTCTGTTCATGACCGTTGCTGGGTTTGTCGAACTCAGCCTGGCGTTCTTCATGCTGACCGGCACCGCCTTGCTGCGGGCATCCTGCCTGGCATTGCTGCTCATCATGGCAAGCGCGATCCCGGAATTCGGCAAGATCGATGCGATTGGCCATTTTCTCATCATAGTGACGCTCATCGCGATGATCATTGCTGGCCGTAGCGCAATCCGCTTGCCCAGCGTGATTCGCGACCGGGGAGTCCTCGCCAGTTCCAGCCTGCTGGGCCTGGCCTACGCGACGACGACTGTGGGTCTCTTCGCCGTCTATTATGGTGCCCAATACATTGCTGGACGGTGAGGCGAAGTAGGGCGGAACGCGCTGCGCTTTTCCGCCCTACGACGATTTGGGATGGCGATTAGCCGAGATAGCGTGCCATCAGATGCGCTTGGAAATCCGCCGGATCGAGCGGCTTGCCGGTGGCTTCGCGGAGCAGATCGTTGAAGCCGAGCAGGCTTGCCTTGCCATGCACGTTCATGCGCAACCATCCGAGCAGCGGCGCCATGTCGCCCTGCGCGAGCGCCGAATCAAGCTCCGGCAACGCCCGGCGGGCCGCCGCCATGAGCTGCGCCGCCGCCATCGCGCCCAGGGTGTAGCTCGGGAAATAGCCGAACGCACCTTCATACCAGTGGATGTCTTGCAGACATCCCTGTGCGTCGTCCGGCGGCACGATGCCGAGCAGGTCGCGCATTCCGGCGTTCCACGCTTCCGGCAAATCGGACACGGCGAGATCCCTCGCGATCAGGGCTTGTTCCAGCCGGAAGCGCAGGATGACATGCGCGGGATAGGTCATCTCGTCGGCATCGACGCGGATGAACCCAGGTTCGACCCGCCGCCAGAGGCGGGCCAGGTTCTCGGGCCGGTAGGGCGCGGCGTCGCCGCCGAAGGCCGCGTGCAGCTCCGGACCGAGCCAGGCGAGAAAAGGATCGGACCGGCAGGCCTGCATCTCCACGATCAAGGACTGGCTCTCATGCGCCGCCATCCCGGCCGCCTCCCCCACCGGCTGGCGTGCGTATGCCTCGGGCAAGCCGCGTTCGTACAGGGCATGTCCGGTCTCGTGGACCACCGCCAACACGGCTTGCGTGAAGTCAGCCTCGTCATAGCGCGTGGTGATGCGCACATCCGTCCGGGTTCCGCCCGAGAACGGATGCGCGGAGCGGTCGAGACGCGAATGGGCGAAGTCGAGCCCGAGACGCTCCGCCAAACGCTGGCACAGCGCCTCCTGGGCGGCGATCGGGAATGGGCCGTTGGGGCGAACCGGATCGCCCGCGCGACGCTGGCGCTCCCGCGCCGCTGGCAGCGCGTCGCGCAGGAAAGTCTGATAGCCCTCGAACACCGGCGCCACGTCGGCAGCGCCGATTCCGTGTTGGAAGCCATCCATCAACGAATCGTATGGCGACAGGTCGAGCGCGGGAGCAAGGGCATTGGCGATCTCGCGCGCGAGATCCACCACCTCGCCCAGATGCGGGCGGACCAGGGCGAAATCGGACGTGCGCCGCGCCTCGCGCCAGACCTTTTCGCAGGCGGAGCCGGCGCGCGTGGCCGCCTCGACGAGCGCGGCGGGAATCGCCACGGCACGAGTGTGGGCCTGGCGCATCAGCCGCAGATTGGCGATCCGCCACCGATCGCTGTCGGCGCCTTCGGCCTCCGCCGCGTCCAGGTCGTCGGCCACTTCGGGCGCGACCAGCAGCCCGTGCGCCAGCCCGGCGAGCACGGCGAGCTGATCGCCGCGCGCGGCAGCGCCGCCCGGCGGCATCATGGTGGCGGCGTCCCAGCCCAATACCGAGGAGGCTTCGCTGATCGTGCCGATCCGGGCGAAACGCTCCGCCAACCGCTCATAGGGTGTCATTCATGCGCCTCCCGCGCGCCCAGGCGATGAACACGATGGCCAGCGCGAAAGCCAGACCATACCAGGTCACGGCGTAGGATAGGTGGTTGTTCATCGGCCGCGGCAGGTGCTCCGCCGGAATGAGCGTCCCAGCTGGCGGACCAAGCGCGACCAGGGTGAACGGGGCCACGTTGGACAGGCCCAGCGACGCCGCGATGGAGGTGGGGTTCAGCGTGAAGAACTCCCGCCGCGCGGGACTGTCGGGCGCCGCGAGGAACCGGGGGTTCTCTGGCGGTCGCGCATAGCCGACGACCGTCACTGGCCCGTCGGGCGGGGCAGGGATGGTGCCTTCGGGACTCCAGCCGCGATCGACGAGGACAACACGCCCATCCGCCGCGAGCGGCGCGATCACCTGCCGGCCCATGACCGGGCCAGCCGGACCATCCCGGACCTCAACGCCATAGAGCGCCGTCCGACCAGGCAGGAAATGGCCGGTGACACGCACCTTCTGGAACGGCGCCGGGGCGGCCGGCAAGGGCACCGGCGGAGCCGCCTCGGCGGCCGCGATCCGCGCCAGGATGTCCTGCTTCCAGTGCAGGCGCCGAACCTGCCAAGTGCCCAGCCCCAGGAGCGCCAGCAGCATCAGCAGCGTCATGGCGCCGGGCCAAAGAAGCGAGCGGCGCGCGGCGTGCGTGGGCGTATCGCGAGCGACAGAGGACATGCGTGACCAAGCAGATGCGGCGTGTCCGGCGGGCTACAATAGGCCGGCATGGAGGCGGCTTCACCCGCAGGGCGGGCAGCGGCAGCGCATGGCGGCCTGCCAGACCGAAGACTCCTCAGGGGGGGGCGACAACCGGGCTCGCGCCCCACCAGTAGATGCAGACGAACAGGAACAGCCACACGACATCGACGAAGTGCCAGTACCAGGCCGCCGCCTCGAAGCCGAAATGGCGCTGCGGGTTGAACTGCCCGGCCCGCGCGCGGAACCAGCAGACGATCAGGAAGCAGGTGCCGACGATGACATGGAAGCCATGGAAGCCCGTGGCGAGGAAGAAGACCGAGGGATACACGCCGCCGCCCACGAACTTGAATGGAGCATGGTTGTATTCGATCAATTGGCAGGCGGTGAACGCCATTCCGAGGATAATGGTGAATCCAAGCCCCATGACGAGCGATTTCTTGTCGCGCTCGATCAGAGCGTGATGCGCCCAGGTGATCGTGGTGCCGGACAGCAGCAGGATCATCGTGTTCAGGATGGGGATATGGAACGGGTCATAGGTGTGGATATTCGGCGGCGGCCACACCGGATTCGCCAGGCCCGAGACATTCTCGGGGAACAGGGCATAGTTGAAGAAGGCCCAGAAAAAGGCGACGAAGAACATCACCTCGCTGGCGATGAAGAACATCATCCCGTAGCGCAATCCCAGCCGCACGACCGGGGAGTGCAATCCAGGCGTCCGGCTTTCGCGGATCACGTCGCGCCACCAGAAGAACATGGTGGTGAACACGATCAGCGCGCCGATCACCAGGGCCGCGTAGCTGCCGTAATGGGCGGCGAGGACGATCCCGACGACCACGAGCGTTCCGCCCAGCGAGCCGACCAGCGGCCAGGGGCTTGGGTCCACCAGGTGGTAAGGCTGCTTCAGTCCGGAGCTGGCCGGAATGGGGGTGCCGTGCGCGTGATCGCTCATGCCCTGCTCAAGCGAGGAAAGCCGGGAGGCCGCCCGGCACGATGGCGCCGCATCTTCCCCAATTCCGCCATTCGTTCAAGGGGTGCGGCGGCCATTCGAGCGGGCGTTCCAATCCAGGGAGCAGGGAGCGCCACCCGGCTTGGCTATGCCACCGCGACTTTGACGCCTTCCGGATCGAGGCGGTACCCACCTCCCTCCGTGACCAGAAGCCGCGCGTTGGCTGGATCGGGCTCGATCTTCTGGCGCAGGCGATAGATGTGGGTCTCCAGCGTGTGTGTCGTCACCGCGGCATTGTAGCCCCACACCTCGTTCAGCAAGACCTGTCGCGCGACAGCCCGATCGCCGGCGCGGTAGAGGAACTTGAGGATGGCGGCTTCCTTCTCCGTCAGGCGGATGCGCCGGTTCCTGGCTGGATCCTGAAGCAGCTTCGCCGAGGGGCGGAAGGTGTAGGGTCCGATGGTGAACACCGCATCCTCGCTGTTCTCGAAGATGCGGAGCTGGGCGCGAACCCGTGCCAGCAATTCCCCAAGGCGGAAGGGCTTGGCCATGTAGTCGTTGGCTCCGGAGTCGAGGCCCCGGATCACGTCGGATTCGGCGTCCGATCCGGTCAGCATGATGACCGGCATCTTGTGGCCTTGCCGCCGCAGCTTCATGCAGAAATCGCGCCCGTCGCCGTCCGGCAGGCGGACATCGAGAATGATGGCGTCGAAGCGGGAGTCACGGTCGTTGAGTTTCTCTTCCGCCTCGGCGAGGGTCGCCGCTTCCACCGGCACAAACTCACGCTCCACGCCGAACTGCTCGGCGAGCGTGAGACGCAAATCGTCGTCGTCATCGACGATCAGAATGGGTCGTTCACTCGACATTCTTTCCGTCCCTTGCCAGGCCACGTGGCGCTAAGCCTCTGCATTCGATGCGGCCCAACCCCGCGCGCAGGCCGAGTTGCACGAAACTGAATAGCTTACGATATGCTAATGGTCCAATGCTGAATGCTGGCCCAATTGCATCATCGTTGTCACATGATCGCGACACATGATCATGCGATATAGTCCCGGAGCACAGCTATACCAAGCAATTTGTGTGGGAAGCGTTACTTTTTTGTCCTCGGGTGGTCATTGCGTGGGTATGGTGCCAATCTTGACCCAGGGAGGCGACGCTCAATCTGCTTCAACGTGAAGGCGAGATGACACATTTCCTGGCCGGGCGGTCGAAGAGCCTGGGCGCGGTCTCCGCCGGAGATCGGGCGGGCGAGCAGCCATCGATGGCAGGGTTGCGCCAGGTGCATCGCGCCGCGGCGGAGCTTCGCCGTGGAACCCCGGTGCTGCTGACTGGTCCCTCGCCTTTGGTGCTGCTGGCAGCGGAGACCGCGAGCGATCGCGGGTTGCGGGAATTCGCGGCGTTTTCGGCCGAGCTGCCCGCCATGCTGCTCGCCAGGAGCCGGGCCGACGCCATCTTGAATCGCAAGGGTGCAGGGTCCGATCCGGTCGTGGCGCTCCGGTTGGCGCCGGGCTTGCTGGAGCCGCGCGCCTTGCAGGCCCTGGCCGATCCCACACTCGATCAGACCCGGACCGAGGGTCCGAGCGAGGTCGCGGCGCCTCCCGCCGCCGGGGCGGCCCTGGCTCTCGTCAAGCTGTCGCGCCTATTGCCGGCCGCGCTGGCCGCTCCGGCGATCGCCGACGCGGCTTCCGTCGCGAGCCGCCTTGGCGTGCTGGCCGTTCCGGCTGCCGACGCGGCGAGTTATCCGGCCGCGGGGCTTGCCGGGCTCACGCGCGTGACCGAAGCGCGCGTGCCGCTTGAGGCGGCCGAGGACACCACCATTGTTGCCTTCCGCACTGATGACGGGGGCGTGGAGCACCTCGCCATCGTGGTCGGTGATCCCACCTCCCTGGAAGCGCCGTTGGTGCGGCTGCATTCGGAATGCTTCACTGGCGATCTGCTCGGCAGCCTGCGCTGCGATTGCGGCTTGCAGTTGCGCGGCGCCATCCGGAGGATGGCGAAGGAGCACGCCGGCGTCCTGCTTTACCTGGCCCAGGAGGGGCGCGGGATCGGGCTGGTGAACAAGCTGCGCGCCTACGCCTTGCAGGATCGCGGATTGGACACGCTGGATGCCAACCGCGCGCTCGGCTGGGGGGCCGACGAGCGCGATTTCCTGGTCGCCGCGACGATGCTGGAAGCGCTTGGCCTGCGGCGCGTGCGCCTGCTGACCAACAATCCGGAGAAGCTCGCCGCCCTGGCGGCCTGCGGGATCGACGTGGCGGGTCGCGTGCCACATGCCTTCGCGCCCAACGGTGTCAACGATCACTACCTCGCGACCAAGGCGCATCGCTTCGGCCACCTGTTGAACGGCTGATCGACCATGCGCGCCGTGGTGCGACCGGACGGGCTGCTGACCACCGCCGGGTTGGCTCTGCGAGCCACGCTCGGCCGGGGCGGCGTGCGCCTGGACAAGCAGGAGGGCGACGGCGCAACCCCGCTCGGGCTTCTGCCACTGCGCCGCGTGCTGTACCGCGCCGATCGGCTGCGCCCGCCGCGATGCGCGGTGCCGGTGGAGCCCCTCTCGCCCACCGACGGCTGGTGCGACGACCCAGAGAGTGCCGACTACAACCGGAAGGTCACGCTTCCTCATCCCGCCCGTCACGAGGCGTTGTGGCGCGGCGACGCGGTGTATGACGTGATCGGCGTGCTCGGCTGGAACGACGCGCCCGTGCAGCGAGCCCGAGGTTCCGCGATCTTCCTGCATGTGGCCCGCCCCGATCGCGCGCCGACCGAAGGGTGTATCGCTTTGGCGCTTCCCGATCTCTTGCGGCTCCTGGAGGCTGGTCTCACCGAAATCGAGGTCCGTCCCGGCTAGAGTGGCTTCCGGCTGGCTGGAACCATGCGGCAACCCCTCCCCCCCCGGCCCCCTCCCGCACGGCGAGGGTTAGGGGAGGGGTGAAGCGGGGCGGCGCCGCGGGCGTCCGCGATGGCGTATCCGCACGAGGCTGATGGCCGTTGCACCAGCGGCGGCCACCAAGCCGGCGAGGAGCGACAGCCGCACGCCCGCGGCGATGCCCGCGCCGCTGGCGGCGGCGATGCCAAAGGTCAGCGCCACGACCGCGCTTCCCGTCGTTTGTCCCAAGAGCCGCGCCGTCGAGAGCATCCCCGACGCGGCGCCGCTTCGTTCGGGCGGCGCGGCGCCAACCAGCAGGCGGTTGTTGGGGGATTGGAAGAAGCCGAACCCGAAGCCGCAGACCGCCATGCGCCACGCCACATTCCCCCACGCAGGCTGTGTGGGCATGGTCAGCAGCAGCGCCATCCCGACCGTCATCACGGCGAGCCCCATGGCGCCAAGCAGTGTGGGCGCGGCCCGGTCCGATAGCCGCCCGGCGATCGGGGCGACGATGACGACGATCGCCGGCCAGGGCGTCATCAGCAGCCCGGTCGCGATCTGCGAAAGGTGCCCCGCATCCTCGAACAGGAAGGGAAGCGAGACATACGCGGTGCTCTGCGCCGTGTAGGAGCAGATCGAAGTGCCGACCGACAGCGCGAAGATCGGGCGGCGGAACAGGTCCACCGGCAGGATCGGCGCGGTGCGCGCCCGCTCCCGTATGATGAAGATACATCCGAGCAGGGCGGCGGCCGCAAGTTCGCCCGCCGCCCAGGACGCGCGCTCGCCCCGGCCCAGCTCATCGACGGCGAAAATCAATAACCCCAAAGTGGCGGCATTGAGCGCCGCCCCCAGCACGTCGAAGCGGTGCCGGCTGCGCGGCGTCATCGGCAGCACGCGCACGGCGAGCCAGAGGGCGATCGCGCCCGGCAGGATGTTCACCGCGAACAGCCAGTGCCAGCTTGCCACCGACAGGATCGCCGCGGCGACGCTCGGCCCTGTCGCGGAGGAGGTTGCGACCACGAAGGCGATGAACCCGATGCCGCGTCCCAGCATCGCGCGGGGAAAGACGAACCGGACCAGCGCCGTGTTCACGCTCATGATGCCGGCGCCGCCCAGCCCCTGGAGGACGCGCGAGGCGACGAGCATGGGCAGGGTCTGCGAAGCGGCGCAGGCGGCCGAGGCCAAGGTGAACACGGCCAGCCCGACCCCATAGACCCGCTTGTAGCCGAGGATGTCGCCGAGCGAGGCAAGCGGCAGCAGCGAGACCGTGACCGCCAATTGATAGGAGTTGACCACCCAGATCGAGCTGGCCGGTGTCGCGGCGAGTTCGCGCGCGATGGTTGGCAAGGCGATGTTGGCGATGGCTGAATCCAGCACGGACATCGCGACCGCGACGCCCAGGGTGATCATCGCCCGAAGCCTCTCGGGCGGGGGCAGCCCGTCGGCGGGCAGGGCGGCGTTCCGGGGCGACATGCCCGCAGTAGCTAGGCCGCCCCCCTTTCCTCGCCAACCCAGCAAAGCTGGAGCCAGCGGGGCCAGAGCGTGGTTTGCCGCTCGCATCCCGGCGCGCTCCGCCTTATGTGTGCGCCGCAGCATGTCGCGTCCGGCCCGACCGGCGCTTGGAAAACGCCCGAGAGGCCGAATGGATATCCGCAATCTCGCCATTATCGCCCATGTGGATCATGGCAAGACCACGCTCGTCGATCAGCTCCTGCGCCAGTCCGGCGCCTACCGCGAACACCAGCAAGTGATGGAGCGGGCACTGGACCGCAACGAGCTGGAGCGCGAGCGGGGCATCACGATCCTTGCCAAATGCGCCTCGGTGGTCTGGCAGGGTACCCGCATCAACATCGTCGATACCCCCGGCCACGCCGATTTTGGGGGCGAGGTCGAGCGCATCCTGAACATGGTCGATGGCGCGCTGGTGCTCGTGGACGCCGCCGAGGGCGTGCTGCCACAGACCAAGTTCGTGGTCGGCAAGGCACTGGCGCGTGGCCTGCGTCCGATCGTCGTCATCAACAAGGTCGATCGGTCCGACGCACGCCCCGACGAGGTGCATACGGAGGTCTTCGATCTGTTCGCGGCACTGGGCGCCACCGACGCGCAGCTCGACTTTCCGATGCTGTTCGCCTCCGGGCGGAACGGCTGGGCCGATCCAACCCTCGACGGTCCCCGTCGGGATCTGACGGCGCTGTTCGATCTCGTGCTGAACCATGTCCCGGCCCCCGCGCTGGATGCCGAGGCGCCGTTCGCGATGGTGGCCAGCATCCTTGAATACGACAATTTCCTGGGGCGCGTGCTGACCGGGCGGGTGGAGCAGGGCCGCGCCCGGCTGAACATGCCGGTCAAGGTGTTGAGCGCAGAGGGGCAGCAGATTGAGGTCGGGCGGATGACCAAGCTGCTGTCCTTCCGGGGCCTGGATCGCGTGCCGGTGGAGGAGGCGGAGGCCGGCGACATCATCGCCGTCGCCGGTTTGGCCGAGGCAACTGTCCCCGACACGATCGGCGCCCCGGAGCTGGCCGCGCCGCTGCCGGCGATCCCGGTCGATCCGCCGACCCTGGCGATGACCTTCCGAATCAACGACGGCCCGCTCGCCGGGCGGGAGGGCAAGAAGGTGACATCGCGGCAAATCCGCGAGCGTCTGTTCCGCGAAGCCGAGGGCAATGTCGCCATTCGCGTCACCGATAGCAGGGAGACCGAAGCGTTCGAGGTGGCCGGGCGGGGTGAGCTTCAACTCGGCGTGCTAATAGAGCAGATGCGCCGCGAGGGCTTCGAGCTGACGATCGGCCGCCCGCGCGTGTTGACCCGCCGCAACGAGGCGACCGGCGAGCGCGAGGAGCCGATGGAGGAGGTGTTGGTCGATGTGGACGAGCCCTATTCCGGCATGGTGGTCGAGAAGATGTCCCGCCGCAAGGGCGAGCTGCGCGACATGCGCCCGTCCGGAGGCGGCAAGGTCCGGCTGACCTTCCTCATCCCGAGCCGTGGCCTGATCGGCTACCATGGCGAGTTCATGACCGACACGCGGGGCACCGGGATCATGAACCGGCTGTTCGCCGGGTATGGTCCCTGGAAGGGGCCGATCGAGGGGCGGCGCACCGGATCGTTGATCTCCAACGCCGATGGCGAGGCGGTGCATTACGCGCTGTTCTATTTGCAGGAGCGTGGGACGCTGTTCGTGAGCCCCGGCGAGAAGGTGTATGTCGGGATGATTCTGGGCGAGCACAGCCGGGGCTCGGATCTCGATGTGAACCCGATCAGGGAGAAGAAGCTCACGAACATCCGCGCCGCCGGCAAGGATGACGCAATGCTGCTCATCCCGCCGCGCAAGATGAGCCTTGAGCAGGCGATCGCTTATGTCGAGGATGATGAGCTGGTGGAGGTGACGCCCTCGGCGGTGCGCCTGCGCAAGCGCCACCTCGACCCGCATGAGCGCAAGCGCTATGAGCGGCGCGCGGAGAGCGAGGCGGCCTAAGTCGCGATTAACCGTTCCGCCTTTAAAGAAAGAAGCCCCCGGCAATCGGGCCGGGGGCTGACCGGAGAAACCCACATGCGATTACGCATGGGTTGGGCGATCCGGTTAGGCCGATGGCGGGTACGAATTCGCATCGTAGTCAGCCATTAGCCTACCCGGAGGCGGGGGCCGGTAGCAACGGCCCCCGCCTGCCGGGCAGATTATCATGCCGCCGCTCGCAACGGAACTGGGCTCACTCGGGCTCGATCGGCATGGTCCCGATGCTGGTCCAGGCGATCGGGGCGCCGCACTTCTCGGCGGCCTGCTCCGGTGGCAGGGACGTGTCCCAATGCACCGCGAGGAAGCGACGCGCGGTCACGTGCGCGGCCGCATCCGAGATCAGCCAGAGCAGCGGCGGGACCATCACCTCGGGGCGGATCAGGCGCGAGCGGTCGGCCAGCTCCGCCTCGGGGATGATGCGGGTGTCCGTCATCCCGCCGGGAACCAGCACGTTGACCGTGACGCCGCTGCCGACGAGGTCGGCGGCCATGACTGCCGCGGCGGCCTCGGCCGCCGCCTTGCTGGCGCCATACAGCACATAGCCACCCCGGATCATGGTGCCCAGGCTCGTGGTCACGGTGACAATCCGGCCCTTGCCGGCACGCAGCATCCGGGGCGCGACGGCGCGCGCCATCATCAGGGGCGCGGTGGCGTTCACCGCCACGAAACGCTGCCACTGCTCGGGCGTGATCTCCCAGAAGCGGATCGGGTTGCGCCGCTGGTCTGGGCGGACCGCGCCCTGTCCCACGCCGGCGTTGTTCACCAGCGCATCGACCCGGCCCAGCTCGCGCGTTGCCTCGTCCACCGCTCTGTCGCAGGCGCCGGCCTCGGCCAAGTCGGCCCGAATCGGCACAAACCGGCCTGGAAGGCCACGCGCCGCGCCCGCCAAGTCGTCAAGCCACGCGGGTTCGCGATCGACCCCTGCGACAGCATGACCTTCCCGCAGAAGGCCGAGCGTGATTGCCTGGCCGATGCCGCTGGCCGCTCCGGTCACGATGGCTGTCTGGCTCGATGGCATGGCAAAGTTCTCCTGGTCTTTGGTTTGCAGGGAGTGGCGTTTTACCGAACACAGCCGGATGGCCAAGATCGAATTCAGTGATGCTATAGCAATTCACAGGATTCCGTGATGATGAACTATCTTCCGAAGCGTGCCGTAATCAAATTTTGGCGGAACACAGTGCCCCGCCTCAGGATGAGGGTGGGTCATACTCAGGTTCGCGTGTCGGGGTACAACTCGAATGCAGGAGCCCTCTTTAGATGGAGGGAGGGCTGGAAGACCGAGATCATCCGAAGGGTGTTCGCAATCGAAGACGGCGACTTCGTTGACGTGGGCGCGAATGTCGGACAGACACTTCTCGATTACTGCGCTGCCGGCATCAAATGCAGGTACATAGGATTCGAGCCGAATCCGACAGCATTTGCGTCCCTACACATCTTTATCAGAGACAATGACCTCAAGAATTGTGTGCTACTCCCTATTGGATTATCCGACACAGCATCAGTCCTAAACTTGTACTCGCAGGTGTCGCACGCCGCAGATGTCAATGCCACGATCGTGGCGGATCTCCGCCCGCGCATGACGTTGGACCAAACTCCAATTGTCTGCTGTCGTTTCGACGACCTGCGAGCCGCTCTCGGTATCGCTTCGATCGGTCTGATCAAGATCGACGTGGAGGGCGCCGAACTGGCCGTCTTGCGTGGCATGGAGGGAACACTTCGCGAGCTGCGGACGCCCGTGCTTTGCGAGATCCTCTACGCGGATAAGAGTGCTGACCTCCACCAGTACGGGGAGGCTGTGAAATCCACCATAGAGTTTCTCCATCAGATAGACTACGCAGTGTTTCGCGTACTGATGGATCGGACCACAGAGCGCTTTGTGGGCTTGAGGAAAATGGCCGATCTCCCCACCCAAGTCTGGTCTCCAGACAACTCGCACGAGTGCGACTATATATTGATCCCAACTGAAAAGGTTTGCAACTACGAACAAGCCATCGCTGGAGGAAGCGCCAAGCTCGGCTGACATGGCGGACTCCTCCCGCGTCATTGGCTCTCAAGGGACGGCATTCTGCCGAACCCAGGTCGTGAACTCCTCATCCGATATCTCGCTGGCTGCAAGCTGAAGCATGACCACCGCCGCCTCGGCATCAGAGACGGGGAACCGAAGGCCGTTCAGCCGAAGGCACAACTCTAAGGCGACATACGCTGTGGGCTTGTTGCCGTCCACAAAGGGGTGGTTGCGGGCCAACGCAATCGCGTACAACGCTGCGGGTTCCGCGATGTCAGGGTCGCCGTAAGCCGCCCGGTTGGCCGGCCGAGACAGTGCGCTCTCCAGCAAGCCCATGTCGCGGATGCCCGACGCGCCGCCGTGCTGGGCAAGCTGCTCGTCATGCACCGCGAGGATCAGCGTGCGCGAGAGCCAGACGGTCACTTCGCTAGTTCACGAAGAACCGCCCACCTCTCCTTCATGATCCGGCGCGCGACCTCCATCTGCGCCTCGAACTCGGGATCGGCGGTCGAGATTCGCACGCCCTCCGGCGTGTCGATCGCATAGAGCGTGTCGCCCTTGCCGACGCCCAGCCTGCCGAGAAGCTCCTTCGGCAGGATCACCCCGACGGAGTTTCCGATCTGAGTCAGCTTCAAGGTCATCATGGCCATGGCATCCAAACGCATCCGCCCGGAGCATAGCGCACCGGGCGGAAGGTTGCAACAATCGTTAGTACGTGCGTCCTAGAGGATGAACCGGCTCAGGTCGCCCTTCTGCGCCAGCGGCGCCACCCGCTCGTTCACGTAGGCCGCGTCCACCGTGATCGTCTCGCCGGCGCGGTCGGTCGCGGTGAAGCTGATGTCCTCCAGCAGCCGCTCCAGAACCGTGTGCAGGCGGCGGGCGCCGATGTTCTCCACCCGGTCGTTGATGTCGGCCGCGAGCGTCGCCAGCGCGTCCACCGCGTCGTCGGTGAAGTCCAGCTCGACGTTCTCTGTCGCCATCAGCGCCCCGTACTGCTTCAGCAGGGAGTGCTCCGGCTCTGTCAGGATGCGCCGGAAATCCTCGCGCGAAAGCGGTTGCAGCTCGACGCGGATCGGCAACCGGCCTTGCAGCTCGGGCAGCAGGTCGGCGGGCTTGGCCAGATGGAAGGCGCCGGAGGCGATGAACAAGACGTGGTCGGTCTTCACCGGCCCGTACTTGGTGTTGACCGTCGTGCCCTCGATCAGCGGCAGCAGATCGCGCTGCACGCCCTCGCGCGAGACATCCCCGCCGCGCACCATGCCCTCGCTGGACCGCGCGATCTTGTCGATCTCGTCGAGGAACACGATACCGTTGTTCTCGGCGTGCGCCACGGCGTCTTTGGCCAGCCGCTCGTTGTCGAGCAGCCGGTCCGCCTCCTCGCGCTGCAACGCCTCGCGCGCGGCCCGCACCGCCATCCGGCGCATTTGCTGCGGGCGGCCGAACATGCCCTTCATCATCTCGCCCAGATTGATGACCTGACCGGGCGGCATTCCGGGGATGTCGAGTTGTCCGATCGGCAGGCCGCTGGGCGGCTCGGCGATCGAGATCTCGATCTCCTTGTCCTCGAACTCGCCATTGCGCAGCATCCGGCGGAACTTCGAGCGCGTGTCGGCCGCGGCCCCCTCGCCCACGAGGGCGGTAATCAGCCGCTCCTCGGCGGCCAGCTCAGCCTTGGCCTGCACCTCTCGGCGCGAGGCGTCGCGCAGCATGGTCAGGCTCGCCTCGACCAGATCCCGCACGATGCTTTCCACGTCGCGGCCGACGTAGCCGACCTCGGTGAACTTGGTCGCCTCCACCTTCAGGAACGGCGACTGAGCGAGCTTGGCGAGCCGGCGCGCGATCTCGGTCTTGCCGACGCCGGTCGGTCCGATCATGAGGATGTTCTTGGGCACCACCTCTTCCCGCATCTCCTCGGGAAGCTGCTGGCGGCGCCAGCGGTTGCGCAGCGCAACCGCGACCGCGCGCTTGGCGTCGTGCTGGCCCACGATGAAGCGGTCCAGCTCGGAGACGATCTCGCGCGGCGAATAGGTCGGAACGTCCATTTCTACAGTGTCTCGATAACCAGTTTGTCGTTTGTGTAGACGCAGATCTCGGCGGCGATCCGCATGGCGCGGCGCGCGATCTCCTCGGCTGACATCCCCTCCACGGACAGAAGCGCGCGGGCGGCGGCGAGCGCGTAGTTGCCGCCCGACCCAATGGCGATGATTCCGTCCTCCGGCTCCAGCACGTCCCCGTTGCCGGTCAGCGTGTAGCTGTGGCTGCGGTCGGCAACCGCCATCATGGCTTCCAACCGGCGCAGGTAGCGATCGGTGCGCCAATCCTTCGCCAACTCGACGCAGGCGCGCTCAAGCTGATTGGGAAATCGCTCCAGCTTGGCTTCGAGACGCTCTAGCAGCGTGAAGGCATCGGCGGTGGCGCCAGCAAAACCTGCCAGAATCGAACCGCTCGGCCCGATCCGGCGCACCTTGCGGGCATTTCCCTTGATGACGGTCTGCCCCAGGCTGACTTGGCCATCCCCGGCCATGGCCACGTGCCCGTCGCGGCGGACGCAAAGGATTGTTGTCCCATGCCAGCCCACCAGATCAGGCAAAACAAGAGGTTGTGTTTGCATTTCACGCGATGAGATGGTCCGTCGAGGCCGGATCGGCAAGGGAGCGGGCTTGACGCGGCGCGGCCGTCCGCCCTCAAAGTCATGGATAAGCAATGACCTGGCCCCAGACAGCCAGGAGGGAACGAGCAACATGGTCAACACTCCGGCGGCGGAGTTCGCCGCGCGCATCGACCGGCTGCCCGCCAGCCGCACGATCTGGCGTATGATCGCGCTGATCTCGCTCGGCGGCTGCTTCGAGTTCTACGACCTTTTTCTCACAGCCTATGTCGTGCCGGGCATGGCCAAGGAGGGGCTGTTCTCGGACGCCTCGCTCGGCCCATTCGCCGCGCTCAAGGCGATCAACACGCCGGGGGCCGGAACCTTCGTGTTCTTCCTGTTCGCCGGGCTGTTCGTGGGCACGATCCTGTTCGGCTGGGTCGCCGACGCCTATGGGCGCCGCACGATCTTCACCTTCTCCATGCTGTGGTATTCGGTCGCCACCCTGGTCATGGCCGGGATGCCGAACGGGTTCTGGATCGACATTTGGCGCTTTATCGCCGGCATCGGCATCGGCGTCGAGCTGGTCACGATCGACACCTACGTTTCCGAGTTGATCCCCAGGGAGGCGCGGGGGCGGGCCTTCGCCTTCAGCCAGTTCGTCACCTTCAGTGCCGTGCCGGTGGTCGCGCTGCTGGCGTCGCCGTGGCTGCTTGGTCCGGAGAACTGGCGTTGGGTCGTGGTCATTGGCGCGATCGGTGCCCTGTTCGTCTGGTGGTTCCGCCGCGCCCTGCCGGAAAGCCCGCGCTGGCTGGCCCGCCATGGCCGCTTGGCGGAGGCCGAGACCACGCTCAGCGCAATCGAGGCGCAGGTCATCGCCGAAACCGGCGCTCCCCTGCCCCGGCCCGGAGAGGCCATCGCGGAAACGGGAAAGGCGGATTTCGCCGAGATCATGCGCCCGCCCTACGGTAGGCGCACCGCTATCCTCTCCATTTTCCACTTCTTCCAGACCTATGGCTATTACGGCTTCGCCTCGTGGGTGCCTACCTTGCTGATCGCGCAGGGAATCACCCTGACCCGCAGCCTGGAGTGGTCCTTCATCATCGCGATCGCCAACCCGATCGCGCCGCTGATCGGGATGCTGATAGCCGACCGAATGGAGCGGAAATGGCAGATCGTCTTCGCCGCGCTCGGCATCGCGGTGTTCGGGCTGCTGTTCTCCGCGCAACGGGCGATCGGTCCGCTGATCGTCTTCGGCGTGCTCATCACCCTGTCGAACAATTGGCTGTCCTATGCCTTCCACAATTACCAGACTGAGCTGTTCCCGACGCGGATTCGCGCCCGTGCCGTGGGATTCGTGTATGGGTGGAGCCGCCTCTCGGCGGCGCTCTCCGGGCTGGCGATCGCGACTTTCCTGGGTCTTGGAGGTGGCAACAACACCACCGCGGTCTTTGCCTTCATTGCTTCCTGCATGGTTATCGTGATGATCGTGATTGGCGTCTTCGGCCCGCGCACGCGCGGTCTCGCGCTGGAGGCGATCTCGCATTAGACGTGCTCCGGCAGACGGGCGGGGGGCTTCATGGCGTTGAAAATCGCGGTCCAGATGGACCCGATCGAGGGCATCAACATCGACGCGGACTCCACCTTCGCGCTGATGCTGGAGGCGCAGGCGCGCGGCCATGCACTCTGGCACTACGAAGTGCGCCACATGACACTGCGCGAGGGCAAGCCGGGGCCGGAGGCGCGGAGGGTGGAGCGGCTGACGGCGCGCGCCCGTCCGGTCACGGTACGGCGCGCGGCGGGCGCGCACTGGCGGTTCGGAGACGAGGCTCTGGTCGATCTTGGCGCCTTCGACGTGGTGCTGATGCGCCAAGACCCGCCCTTCGACATGGCCTACATCACCGCGACGCACATGCTGGAGCACATCCAGCCCCGCACGCTGGTGGTGAACGACCCGGCCGCGGTGCGCAACGCGCCCGAGAAGATCCTGGTCACGCGCTTCCCCGAGCTGATGCCGCCCACCATGATCACCTGGGACGTCGAGGCGATCCGCGCCTTCCGGGCCGAGCACCGCGATATCATTGTCAAGCCGCTATTCGGCAATGGCGGCGCGGGCGTGTTCCGCATCAAGCCGGACGACGAGAATCTCGGCGCGCTCCTGGAAATGCACTTCGCCCGCTCGCGCGAGCCGTTGATGTTCCAGCGCTACGAGCCGGCGGTGCGGCAAGGGGACAAGCGCATCATCCTGGTGGACGGCGAGCCGATGGGCGCGATCAACCGCGTGCCGGCGGCGGGCGAGGCGCGCTCCAACATGCATGTCGGCGGCCGCCCGGAGAAGACGACGCTGACCGCGCGGGAGCGCGCGATCTGCGCGGCGATCGGGCCGACCTTGCGCGAGCAAGGCATGATCTTCGTCGGCATCGATGTAATCGGTGAGTGGCTGACCGAGATCAACGTCACCTCCCCGACCGGCCTTCAGGAGATCGCGCGCTTTGACGGCGTGCATATCGAGGAGGCGATCTGGGACAGCATCGAGGCGAAGGCGGCGGCGCGGTGAGGCGTGTCTAGGCGCAGCCCGGCACCGGGACGGGCGGAGGCGTATCGGCGATATCGGGCTGGGGTACGGGCAGGCGCGCGGGATCGGTCCAGCAATCCGCCACCCCGAGCGTGCGCGTGCAGTAAGGCTGCGGCGGAGGCGGCGGAGGCGGCTTGCGGCAGCAGCGGTGGCCGGGGATAGCTTCGCACACCGCCAGCCCCAGGCTGATCGGCAGTCCGTCCTCCCCGATCGGGGCGGCGCAGCCGCCGAGCAGCAGCAGGGCCATTGCAAGAAGCGCACGCATAGGCGCAGCTTCGCAGGCAGGAGTGAAGGCTTCATTGCCGCCGCCGGCCCAGCAACGGCGAAACCAGAAATCTTGTTCAGAACCGATATTGAGTGCCGCTCGCCCCAGCATAGGCGCGAACGACTCCGCCATCATCTCGCAGACAGGTGCCGGACGAACGGGGTTGTACGATACCCGACAGCGCGCGGCTTTCGGGAACCAAATTTATCATCGAGCCATCGTACACCCAAATTGGCGAGTTGGCATGTCTAGAATGGCAACGCATCCTAGATCACCATTTCGCAACCTGGAACTTCTATGCACGACAAGCAACATTTTGCGGTCCTGGACGGAATGCGCGGTGTTGCTGCGCTAATTGTTCTTGTATTTCATGTCGTCCAAGGTCGCCATTCAGAATTCCCCGAGGCAGCTTTAGCTGTAGATTTCTTTTTTATCCTGAGTGGTTTCGTAATCGCGTATGCCTATGAGGCAAAACTAGAAAACGGAATGAGTTTTCGAACTTTCGCTGAAATTCGATTGATAAGACTTTACCCACTCATATTTTTTGGTGTTTCGTTCGGGGTTGCGGTAAGTGTTATCCATTTGAAGGTGCTTGGGGACATCTCTACGTACCAACTGATATTGGGAGCTATCCTGGGTTATCTTTTGCTACCATGCTATATATACCCGCAGTGGTCAACAGTATATCCAATGAATCTACCGAGCTGGTCTCTATTTTTCGAGTTAACGGCTAATTTTGCCTATGCACTTGGTCTACGCTATCTTAGTACGTCTCGTTTAATTTTCTTGACCATATTAGGTGCCATGATACTGGCAATCATTGCTTTCTTTACTGGGGATGTACAATCAACCGGCGCGTTTAAAACTGGATTTTGGTTGGGGTTTGGCAGGGTACTGTTTCCCTTT
>DATFDN010000160.1:0-3400 GCA_035252035.1 Acetobacteraceae bacterium
AGCGTTTCGATCACGGACTCGGCCTCGATCTCGCGGGCATCGATCAAGGCTGCGAGATCGCCGGCGCGCAGCGCGCCCGCATCCAGCGCCGCGCCGAGCGGGCCGGCAACCTCGTGGCGACGCCGCGCGCCCTCCACCACCTCGCGCCACCAGTGCAGCCGCATCAGCGCCAACATCGGCTCGGAGACGACCGCGCGGGCGCGGGCCAGCTCGCTGTTGAAGGCGTACAGCACGAATAGCGTCTCGCGCCGCGCGGCGGGGGCGAACAGGGCGGTCAGGAACCGGTCGGGATCGTTGCGGCGCACCAGCGACGCGGCCGGACTCAAGCTTGACGCCCCTCCGGCCGGGTCATAGCTGTTCGGCGTCGAGACCTTCGCTTCACCCCGAAATCGGCGGAGACCGTCCATGGCTTTCGAACTTCCCAAGCTGCCCTACGGGTACGACGCGCTCGCCTCGCGCCATATGTGCCAGGAGACGCTGGAGCTGCACCACGACAAGCATCACCAGGCCTATGTGACCGCGCTGAACGGGTTCGTCGAGAAAGACCCCAACCTCCAGGGCAAGTCGCTCGAGGAGCTCATCAAGCTCTCCCACAACAAGCCGGACATGGCCGGCGTGTTCAACAACGCCGGGCAGCACTGGAACCACAACCTGTTCTGGCCGGCCATGAGCCCGCACGGCGGACGCATCCCCGGCCGGCTCGAGAAGAAGATCAACGAGGATTTCGGTTCGGTCCAGGCGTTCAAGGACGCCTTCAAGAACGCTGGCGCGACGCAGTTCGGATCGGGCTGGGCGTGGCTGGTGCTGGGCTCGGACGGCAAGCTGAAAGTGACGAAGACGCCGAACGGATCGAACCCGATCGCCACCGGCGAGGGCACGGCGCTGCTCGGCTGCGACGTGTGGGAACACAGCTACTACCTGGATTTCCGCAACCGCCGCCCGGATTACCTGAGCAATTGGCTCGACCATCTCGCGAACTACGAATTCGCGGAATCGCGGATGCGGTAGGAACGACGGCCCCTTTCACGTCATGGCCGGCCTGGCCCGGCCATGACGGTCGAATCAGGACACCTTCTTCTTCACCGGCGGCTTCGGGTCGTTCGCCGCCACCGGGCGGACGACGCTGCTGATCGTGTCGCGAACCACCGTCACCCGAATGTTCGGCGCGATCTCCACCTCGATCTCGCTCGCGGGCGCGGGCTTACCGTCCTCCGTCGCGACCGGCACGCGCGTCACCACGCCGAGGATGCCGCCGCCGGTCACAACCCTATCGCCGCGCTTGAGCGTGTTGAGCATCTGCTTCTGCTCCTTCTGGCGCTGCTGTTGCGGGCGGATCAGCAGGAAATAGAACACGACGAAGATCAGCACGAGCGGCAGGAACTGGGTCGCGCCGCCAAGCGCGCCGGCGACATCCTGGGCATAGGCCGGGGTGGTGAGCATACGTCTATCCTGTTGCGGCGATCGGGGCGGGACCATACTTTGCGCCCCCCTCGCGTCAAGTTTTGCCGGGACCAGCATGGATCAGAGTTTGGCCACTATCGCCCTCCGCATCGCCGAGGCCCTGGAGCGCCTCGCCCCGCCGGTGCGCCCCATGCTCGACCTGGCCGGGGCCGATGCGTTCGTCTGGCACCCCGATCCGCCGCGCCTGGCGCCCGTGGCGAGGGTCTCGCGCGTGGCGATCGACCTGCTCAGGGGCATCGAGCGGCAGAAGCAGATCCTGCTCGCCAACACGCGCCGCTTTGCCCGCGGCCTGCCGGCCAACAACGCGATGCTGTGGGGCGCGCGGGGCATGGGCAAGTCCTCGCTGGTCAAGGCGGTTCACGCGGAGATCATCGCCGAGCATCCCGGCGCGCTCGCGCTGGTGGAGATCCATCGCGAGGACATCGCTTCGCTCCCTGACCTGCTGAACGCGCTGCGCGGCAAGCGGCGCTGCATGATCCTGTGCGACGATCTCTCGTTCGAGCGGGAGGACGCCGACTACAAGGCGCTGAAATCGGTGCTGGAGGGCGGGATCGAGGGCCGGCCCGAGAATGTCGTGTTCTACGCCACTTCCAACCGCCGCCATCTCATGCCGCGGGATATGATTGAGAACGAGCGCTCTACCGCCATCAGCCCGTCCGAGGCGATCGAGGAGAAGGTGTCGCTCTCCGACCGATTCGGCCTCTGGATCGGCTTCCACAATTGCGACCAGCCGACCTATTTCGAGATGGTGGAGGGCTACGCGGCGGCGATGCGCCTGCCGATCGGCGCGGAGGCGCTGCGGGCCGAGGCCAATGAATGGTCGGTGACGCGCGGCGCCCGGTCCGGGCGGGTCGCCTGGCAGTTCATCCAGGATCTGGCGGGGCGACTGGGGGAGGCGCGCTAGCTCCCAGCCTCTGCCGCTCTAGCCACAGCCGTTCCGCGGGCGCCGGGTCCAGCGCCAGGGCCGCAGCGTAGGCAGAGCGAGCCTCCTCTGTCCGCCCGACGCGCCGCAGCAGGTCGGCGCGCACCGCGTGGTAGGGCAGGAAGTCCCTGAGCAGGCGTCCGCGCATGGCTTCGACCTCGTCCAGCGCGGCCGTCGCCCCCGCCACCTCGGCAAGTGCCACCGCGCGATTCAGGCGCACAACCGGATCGTCGCGGTGCGCGAGCAAGGCGCCATACAACGCCAGCACGGCGGGCCAGGGCGGGGGCTCGGCCAGGCTCCGCCGCGCGCACCAGGCGCGATGGATGGCGGCCTGCACCACGCGCGGACGCGGCGGCTCTCCGGGGGCGATGGCCACGCGGCCCAAATAGGCGTCCGCCTCCGCGATCAGCGGGCGCCGCCACAGCGCCGGATCCTGGCTCGATAGCGGCACCATCGCGCCCGCGCCATCAACGCGTGCCGGGCGCCGGGCCTCGGCGTAGCGGACCAGGGCCGCGAGCGCGAGCGCCTCGGACTCCTCGGGCAGCAGGTCGGCCAGCACGCGCGTCAACGCCAGCATCTCCGAGGCGTAGCCGGCATGTGGACCCGCGCCGGCCGCGTCCTCGTGCGCCTTGGCGTAGGCCACTTCGAGGGTGGAGAGCACCGCGTCCAGCCGCTCGGGCCAGGCCTCGGGGCCGGGCACCTCGAACGGCACGCCGGCCTCGGCGATCTTGCGCTTGGCGCGCGCCAGGCGCTGCGCCAGCGTGGGCTCGGGGACGAGGAAGGCGCGGGCGATCTCGGCGGTGGACAGCCCGCAGACCAGCCGCAGAGTCAGCGCGGCGCGCGCCTCCGCCGCCACCGCCGGGTGGCAGCAGATGAAAATGAGCCTGAGCCGCTCGTCGGGGATCAGCTCAGCGTCCTCGGTCATAAGGTCTTCCGTGCTCGGCTCGGCCTCCGGCGAGTCGGGCAGGAGGCGCTCGCGGGTGCGTCGCCGGCGCAGCGCGTCGAGGGCGCAGCGCA